>JAKBCX010000151.1 GCA_021807465.1 Pseudomonadota bacterium
GTGGCACCCACCAAAGTGAAGGGCGGCAGGTCTATCCGCACAGTGCGCGCACCCGGCCCCTCGCCGATAATCAAATCGAGCTGGAAATCCTCCATCGCCGGGTAGAGAATTTCCTCAATCGCCGGCTGCAAGCGGTGGATTTCGTCGATAAACAGCACGTCCTTTGGCTGCAAATTGGTCAAAATCGCCGCCAGATCGCCCGACTTCTGGATCACCGGCCCCGATGTGGCGCGGAATCCCACCCCCATCTCGCGCGCCACAATCTGCGCCAGCGTGGTTTTGCCCAGCCCGGGCGGGCCGTGCAGCAGCACATGGTCCAGCGCCTCGCCACGCACCCTGGCGGCCTGGATGAACACTTTCAGGTTTTCCCGGCTGGCTTGCTGCCCGGTAAAATCGTCCAGCGTTTGCGGCCGCAGCGTGGCCTCGCCCGTGTCATCGGGCAGGCGCTCGCCAGATGTAATCCGATCCTCGCTCATGCCCCACCCTTGTCATTGCGAGTGCAAGCGAAGCAATCCATCTTCCACAGCACAGTCATTTGCTCAGCGCCCGCAAACCGGTGCGGATCAGCACATCCAGCCCCGCATCCTCGCCATGCTGCTCCACCGCCTTGGCCAGCGCGCCTTCAGCCTCTGCCCGGCGGTAACCCAAATTCACCAGCGCCGAGAGCGCATCCGCCGCATGGCCCTTGGCCTGCGGCACGGGCAGCGCGGCAGCGCCGCCGCCCGGCATAATCCCCGCCTTCTCGCGCAATTCCGTCACCAGCCGCACCGCCAGCTTCGGCCCCACGCCCGGCGCGCGGGTCAGTGCCGCCTTATCCTGCGACGATATGGCGGCAATCAACTGGTCCGGCGAGAGCGCCGATAATATCCCCAAAGCCACCTTCGCCCCCACGCCCTGCACGGTGGTCAGCAGCCGGAACCATTCACGCTCGGACGCCGTGGCAAAACCATACAGGGTAATCGCATCCTCACGCACCTGCATCTCGGTCAATAGCGTCGCCATGCCCTCGGGCAGCGCCGCCAGGGTACGGCTGGAGCAGAACACCAGGTAGCCCACCCCCGCCACATCCACCACGCAGCTTGAATCGCCAATGGAATCCACAATGCCGCGCAACCTTGCGATCATGTCGTTGCCTTCCAGGCCCTGGTGGTGGCGCGGTGGTGTGCATGGCAAATGGCCACGGCCAGCGCATCCGCCGCGTCGGCGCGCTTTTGCGCCGCACCGGGGAGCAAACGCCGCACCATCAGCCCCACCTGCTCCTTATCCGCGCCGCCCGTGCCCACAACGGCCATTTTCACCGTCTTGGCGCCGTATTCAAACACCGGAATCCCCAGCCGCGCCGGGGCCAGCAGCGCCACGCCACGGGCATAGCCCAGCTTCAGCGTCGCCGTGGCGTTGCGGTTCACGTAGGTCTCCTCCACGGCCGCTTCCGCCGGGGCGTAGCGGGCAAGTATCTCGGCCAGTTGGTCATCCAGCGATTTAAGGCGGAGCGGCACCGATTCGTCACCATCCGTGGCAATCACCCCATCCGCCACATGGCGCAGGCGGTTGCCCTCGGCCTCCAGCACGCCCCAGCCGGTAAAACGCAGGCCAGGGTCAATGCCCAGAAGGCGGATCAAGCGGAGAGCTTCGCCATAACGTCTTCCGGCACTTCGAAATTGGCATAGACATTCTGGACGTCGTCATCATCCTCCAGAACATCCAGCAATTTCAGCACCGAAGCGGCCTTTTCCTCATCCAGCGCCACGGTCATGTTCGGGCGCCACTCCACCTTCGCCTCCGCCGGATCGCCGAATTTCTGCGCCAGCGCATCGCGCACCGCGAAGAAGGCATCGGGCGCCGCGAGTATCTCGTGGCCGTCCTCGTCGCTTACCACGTCATCGGCCCCGGCCTCGATGGCGGCTTCCAGCATGTCATCAGCCGAGGCCGCGTTGGCGGGGTAAAAAATAACGCTCAACCGGTTAAACATAAAGGAAACCGAGTTTGTCTCACCCAGCGCCCCGCCAGATTTATTGAAGGCGGCACGAATGGCCGAGGCCGTGCGGTTTCGGTTATCCGTCAGCGCCTCGACAATAACGGCCACGCCAGCCGGGCCGTAACCCTCGTAGCGCACGGCCTCGTAATTCTCCGTCGCGCCCGCGCCGGTGGCCTTCTTAATGGCGCGGTCGATGGAATCGCGCGTCATATTGGCCTTCAGCGCGGCGCCGATGCCGGCGCGCAGGCGCGGGTTGAAGTTGGGGTCGGGCAGACCCTCCTTCGCCGCCACGGTAATTTCGCGAATGAGCTTGGCATAGATGCGCGCGCGCTTGGCGTCCTGCGCACCTTTGCGGTGCATGATGTTCTTTGCGTGTGAATGTCCAGCCATACCGGGCGCTTTAGCATTGCCCGCCGCGGACCGGAAGGCGGGCGCTACAGCCGCCGCCGCGCCTCCACCTCCTGCAGGCAAATCTCGCCATCCAAATGCCATCGCACCCGCACAACCCGCCGCAGCCCGTTGGTAAGTTCCAGCTCAAACGCCCCGGCCAGAGCTGCCACCGGCGCGGCCGCCTCCACCCGGTATAAGGTGCCATTGCTGGAAAGCACCACACATTCATGAATTGTGCCGTCCGGCATCACCATGCGGGTGATGGCGCGCAAAATCATCAGCCCCAGGCTGCTCTGCCGCACCCAGCGCACCTGCACCTCGCGCTGCCAGCCATCTATATGCTCCAGCCTTATCTCATCGCCAGGTTTGAAGGCCTGGCCCGCATTTTGCTGCGCGGTAACCAGCACCACGCGATAGCCCGTGGCCGAGGCCTCTACAATCCGGCATTTATGCTCGCGCCTCTTCCCGTCCGCCCCCATAGCGATAAGCATCGTGCGCTGCGCCAGCCGGTTCAGCCCATTCACCTCCATACGTGGCGCGCGGCGCTGCTCGGCGCCTGCTTTTGTGGTCTCAACTTGGTCTTCGGGCATAGTTTTCTCCCCCTGCCGCCACGCATAGCTGGCAGGGTTTTCCGCTTGGCTAATAAATCCCGAACCCCGCTTGACACTTCCCGCCCCGGCTTCTATCCACCCGCCCACCGGGCGCGTAGCTCAGCGGTAGAGCATTCGCTTCACACGCGAAGGGTCACAGGTTCAATCCCTGTCGCGCCCACCATTTTCTCTAAAATCAAATAGTTACATAGTTACATAAAGCCTGTAACTGCATGGCTTCCGGCAGGCGGCCGACTATCTATTACCCACAACCGCCTTAATCTTGTCCAGCAGCCTGTCGCGCGCCGTTAGCGCCTCTTCCAGCAGGTTTGCCTGCGCCACCATCAGCACATGAATTTCCAGCAGGCGTATGCCGGCGGCGGAATGCACCAGAAACGGCTCGAATCGCAGCTCGTCATCGCGCGTCATGGCGAATTTTAGCGCCGCAGCAAGCTGCGTGCCGCTGGGCAGCATCAGCGGCGCGGTGTCAATCTTCGCCGCCATCTCGCGCAAGGGGCGCTTGACGAATACCTCGCGCCCGTAAGGCTGGCTGATGGTGGTAAATAACATACGCCGGGAGAGGATGCCGAACACATCCTGCCCCTCGCGCACAATAAAGCCGGGCAGCGCCGGATCGCCCAGAAAAGCGCGTTCCACATCGGCGGTTTTTGTGTCCAGCCCTATGGATTTGTCCCAGCTCTGCAACTGGCCGATGGACATGGCACCATTCGCCGGGGCGCCCGCGGAGGCTAAAATCGTGTCGAACAAACCCATGGCGCACTCCCCGGCTTAATAGGGTAAACCGCGCAGCAAATGCCGCCCCCGGGGCTAGACTGGCAAGCGGGGTAACGCAGAGTTCATTAAAAAGTCACTGAAATTGAAGCAGAAACAAAAACGGCGCCCCGGAGGGCGCCGTTAAAGCCTTGGGTGGCTTTGGCCGCTAAATTAAGCCGCCTTGGCCATGCCGCGCAGCACGTACTGCAGAATGCCGCCATTCTTGTAGTATTCCACCTCATCGGCGGTATCCACGCGGCAGAGCAGCTCCACCTCGGTCTTGCTGCCATCGGCGCGGGTGATGACCATCTTGATGTCCATGCGGGGGGAGAGCTTGTCCAGCCCCACAATGTCGATGGTCTCGTCGCCCTGCAGGTTAAGGCTCTTGCGCGTGACGCCTTCCTTGAACAGCAAGGGCAGCACGCCCATGCCAACAAGGTTAGAGCGGTGGATGCGCTCGAAGCTCTCCGCCACCACGGCCTTCACGCCCAGCAGCATGGTGCCCTTGGCCGCCCAGTCACGCGAGGAGCCGGTGCCATATTCCTGGCCCGCGATAACCACGAGTGGCACATTCTCCGCCTTGTACTTCATCGCCGCGTCGTAGATCGGCATTTCGGCGCCGCCGGGGTAGTGCTTGGTGTTGCCGCCCTCGGCGCCACCCAGCATCTCGTTCTTGATGCGGATGTTCGCGAAGGTGCCGCGCACCATCACATCGTCATTGCCGCGGCGCGCACCGTAGGAGTTGAAGTCCTTCTGCAGCACCTGGTGCTCCATCAGGTACTCGCCAGCAGGGCTGGATTTCTTGATGTTACCGGCGGGAGAGATGTGGTCGGTGGTGATGGAGTCGCCCAGCAGCGCCAGAACGCGCGCACCCTTGATGTCGGATACGGGTTTCGGCTCTGGTGTGATGTCCTGGAAATAGGGCGGGTTCTTCACATAGGTGGAAGCGGACGGCCAGGCATAGGTGTCGGTACCGCCGGTCACCTCAATCTCCTGCCACTGCTTCGGCCCCTTGAACACATCCGAGTATTTCTCAACGAACATCTCGCGCGTGACAAACTTATGCACCGTGTCCGCCACTTCCTTGGTGGAGGGCCAGATGTCCTTCAGGTACACCGGCTTGCCGTCCTTGGAGGTGCCGATCTGCGCGGTGGTGATGTCCTCGCGCATATTGCCGAGCAGCGAATAGGCCACCACCAGCGGCGGCGAGGCCAGGTAGTTGGCGCGCACGTTCGGGTGCACGCGGCCCTCGAAGTTACGGTTGCCGGAGAGCACGGAAACCGCCACCAGCTTGTCGCCCTCAATGGCGTCCACAATGGCATCCGGCAGCGGGCCGGAGTTGCCGATGCAGGTGGTG
>JAKBCX010000152.1:0-1133 GCA_021807465.1 Pseudomonadota bacterium
GATGCCTGGGTGAAGGTGATGAATTTGGACCGTTTCGATCTGGCGTAAGAATTTTGTCCCATGGCGCCTGTGCGCTGCGGGGTGAAAAACGGAACGCGGCGCGGGATTGTGACCCGCGCCGCGTTTTTTATTTCTGCGTCCTCGGGCAATAAAACGTACTGCGCCCGCTCTGCGTAATCGCCTTGATCCCCCCGCACTCCGGCGGCCCCGGACAGCGCTCGCACATCTCCCCCGCGCGCCCATAAACCTTCCAGGCATGCTGGAAATAGCCCAGTTCGCCATCCGGCTGCACGTAATCCCGCAAGCTCGACCCGCCCGCCGCAATCGCCTCTTTCAGCGTGTCGCGTATGGCCTGCACCAGCGCCTCGATACGCGGCCGGGAAATCTTCCCCGCCGCGCGGCGCGGGTCTATGCCCGCGCGGAACAGCGCCTCGGACGCGTAGATGTTGCCGATGCCCGCCACAATGCGCTGGTCCAGCAGCGCCAGCTTTATGGCCGTGGCCTTGCCCTTAAGTGCTACCGCCAGCACGGGGGCGGAGAATTCATTGCCCAGCGGCTCCGGCCCCATGGCGGCCAGCAGGCGGTGGCTGTCTTCCTCATCCGTCCGCACCAAGTCCAGAATCCCAAAGCGCCGCGGGTCTACAAAGCCGATGCGCCCGCCATCCTCGGTCTCAAGCACAAAATGCTCGTGCGGGGCCGTGGCGCCGTCTATGAGCATGCGCCCGGACATGCCGAGATGGATGAGCAGCGACCAGCCATTATCCAGCCGCATGAGGATGAACTTGCCCCGCCGCCTAAAGCCCATAACCCGCGCCCCGGTAAGCACGCGCGGCAGCTCCGGCGGCACGGGGAAGCGTATATCGGGCCGGTTGAGCCGCGCGGCCTTTATACGGCGGCCCGCGAGGCGCTTTTCCAGCCCACGCATTACTGTCTCAACTTCGGGGAGTTCCGGCATGGCAAAACAAGGCTATACTAGGGACCATGAGCCAGAACAATTCCACCGAAACCGCCGATTTCGGCTTCACCACCGTCCCCCGCGCGGCCAAGGCCAGCCTGGTGCGCGAGGTTTTCGACAGTGTGGCGCCCAAATACGACGTCATGAACGACCTGATGTCCCTTGGCGTCCACCGGCT
>JAKBCX010000152.1:1233-5084 GCA_021807465.1 Pseudomonadota bacterium
CAACCTCTCGGGTGGCATCGCCGCCATCCATGCGGGCTGGCGCCTGTGAAGCGCATCCTGCTGATCGTGAGCGGCGGCATTGCCGCGTATAAGGCGCTGGAGCTGGTGCGGCTGCTCACAAAGGCGGGCTACGGCGTTACGTCTGTACTCACCAAGGCGGGGGCGGAGTTCGTCACCCCGCTTTCGCTACAGGCCCTTACCGGCGCCAAGGTGTACCAGGATTTGTTCTCGCTGACAGATGAGAGCGAGATGGGCCACATAGAGCTTTCCCGCGCCGCGGACCTTGTGGTGGTGGCACCCGCCACGGCCAATATCCTCGCCAAGCTGGCCGCCGGGCTGGCCGATGACCTTGCCAGCACGCTGCTGCTGGCCACCGACAAGCCCGTGCTGGTGGCACCTGCCATGAATGTGCGCATGTGGCAGCACCCGGCCACCGCGGCCAACATGAAGCTGCTGGCCAAGCGCGGCGTGCTGATGGTGCCGCCCGATGAAGGCCCCATGGCCTGCGGCGAATACGGCCCGGGTCGCCTGGCCGAGCCGCCCGCCATCCTCGCCGCCATCGAGGCCGCGCTGAATGACGGACCGCTGAAGGGCAGGCATGCCATCGTCACCAGCGGGCCGACGCATGAGCCGATTGACCCGGTGCGCTACCTCGCCAACCGCTCCTCCGGCAAGCAGGGTCATGCCATTGCCGCTGCACTTGCCGCTTTGGGCGCGCGCGTCACGCTCATTACCGGCCCGGTGAATGTGCCAGACCCGTTCGGGATGGAAATTGTGAAGGTGGAAACCGCGCGCGAGATGTTCGCCGCCGTACAAGCCGCCCTGCCCGCCGATATTGCCATATGCGCCGCCGCCGTGGCCGATTGGCATGTGGAGGAAGCTGGACAGAAGATGAAGAAAGACGGCACCGGCCAGCCGCCCGCACTGAAACTTTCCGAAAACCCCGATATTCTGGCCAATATTTCTAAACCGGGTACGAAACGGCCACCACTTGTGGTTGGTTTTGCCGCCGAGACGGAAAAGCTGGAAGAACACGCCAGCGCCAAGCGCGCACGCAAGGGCTGCGACTGGATTGTGGCCAATAATGTAGGCGGCACCGGCATTATGGGCGGTGATGAGAATGAGGTGCTGCTGATAACTGGCCAGGGCACGGAGCATTGGGCGCGCATGGGCAAAACCGCGCTGGCCCGCAAACTCGCAGATAAAATTGGGGAATTTTTTGCATGAATATTGGTGTGAAGATCAAGCGCCTGCCCCACGCGGCCGGGCTGGAGCCGCCTGCCTATGCGACTGCGGGCGCCGCCGGGGCCGATGTGCTGGCCGCCGTTACCGAACCCGTTACCCTCGCCCCCGGCGCGCGCGCGCTCATCCCCACCGGTTTCTGCGTCGCCCTGCCGCCGGGCTACGAGCTGCAAATCCGCCCGCGCTCGGGCCTGGCGCTTAAAAACGGCATCACCTTGGCCAATACGCCGGGCACGATTGACGAGGATTACCGCGGCGAGATCGGCATCATCATGCTCAATACGTCGGCCGAGCCATTCACCATCACGCGCGGCATGCGCATTGCCCAGGCCGTACTGGCCCCGGTGGTGCGCGCCGTGTGGGAAGAGGTGGAAGACCTGGACGCCACGGCACGCGGCGCGGGCGGGTTCGGCAGCACGGGGCACTCATAGCCTCGCCGGGCCGCGTGACACTGTTCGCCTCACCCCCTATACTTCGCCACAGCCGGACACGAAGATAACGGATACCTCCTTGCGCCGCCTGACTCTCCCGCTTGCCCTGGTTTCTGGGTTTCTCCCGCTCATCCTTTCAGGGTGCAAACAGGGCTACTCCCCCAATACCTATGCCTCCGATGCCGCGCAGGAAGAGGCTAACGTGCAGCGCGGGGTGATTATCGGCGTCCGGCAAGTGACAATAAGCGCCAATGGCGCGGTAGGGGCGGCCAGCGGTGGCGCTGCTGGCGGTGTTGCCGGTGCGCAGCTTGCCGCCGGCCCCGTGGGCACCGCGCTGGGCGCAATCGCCGGCACACTGGTTGGGGGCGTTGGCGGCACGGCAGCCGCGCAAGCCGTGGCGGATACCAAGGGTTGGGAATATATCGTCCAAGAAACCGGCGGCAAGCTGGTCTCTGTCACCCAAACCAGCAAAACGGCGCTTCCCATAGGGCAGCATGTGCTGGTTATTGCCGGCACACAGCAGGCGCGGATTGTGCCTGACTATACCGTGCAGGCCACGGCAGCCGCGCCCAGCCCAAGCATAGCCGCCGCCACGCCAAGCGCCACCGAGATTCACCTCGCTCCACCCCAGCCCGCCGCCGATGCCGTGGCGCCTTTGCAGGTGGCACCTATTGCCGTAACGAGTAGCCCCGCAACCCCAGCGGCGCCAAACCCGGTTACCACCACGCCCAGCACGGCATCTCCGGCTCCGGCACCCCCAGCACCGGCGCCCGCATCCGCATCCGCATCCGCATCCGCATCCGCATCCGCATCCGCATCCGGCGGGACCGCAAGCGCCAAAGCCGCAAGCAACAGCAACACCGCCACGGAACCGGATCCCGCCAGCGCCACGCCCGCCCCTAGCCCGGCTACACCAGCGGCCAGCGCCACAACCGCGCCCTGAGGAATGAGGCATACAGCCTTGTCCTGGCACGGGGCCGCGGCCTAAAGGCGGCGCATGATAATAACCGCTCAACTGCCCTGGATTGCGCCGGATGCCGCCTTCGCGGCGCTGGCCGAACCGGGCGTTGCGTTTCTCGATAGTGCCGCGCCGGGCGATCCGCGCGCTTCAGCCAGCTATATCGGCCTTGCCCCTTCTGCCACGCTGGCGCTGGGCAGCGCGCCCTACGCCACGCTGCGGCGCTGGATGCAGGCGCACCGCCCCGCCGCGCTGCCCGATTGGCCCCTGCCCTTCAAAGGCGGCGCCATTGGCTGGCTGAGCTACGATGCCGCCCGCGCGGCAGCCGGGGTGCAAACACGCTTTTCCCCCATGCCTGGCCTGCAAGGCGGCTGGTTCGGCCTCTACACCACGCTTCTGGGCTTCGACCATGCCGCGCGCGCGCTGCATTATCTTGGCCCGCAGGCGCAGCTTGCGGACATTACCGCGCGCCTTGCCGCGCCCAGTACCACCCCCGCCCTGCCCGCCATTGCCTGGGTAGCGGAGATGGACCGCGCCACCTACCTTGCAAGGCATGAGCGGCTGCGCGGCTATATCGCGGCCGGCGACGTGTACCAGGCCAATTTCACCCTGCGCTTCAGCGCCCCGCGCCCGCCTTGCGCCACCCTACCCGCTCTGCATCTGGCCCTGCGGCGCCTAAGCCCCGCCCCATTCGCCGCCTGCATCCAGGCGGAGGGCTTCGGCCTCGCCAGCGCCTCGCCCGAGCGGTTTTTGCGCCTGTACCCGGATGGAAGCGTGGAAACCCGCCCCATAAAGGGCACCGCCCCGCGCCACCCCAACCCGGCACAAGATGCGGCCAATGCCGCTGCCCTGGCGCGAAATACCAAGGAGCGTGCCGAAAACCTGATGATTACCGACCTGCTCCGCAACGATCTCGGCCAGGTCTGCGCCATCGGCTCCATCCAGGTGCCAGAGCTCTTCGCGGTGGAACCCTACGCCCAGGCGCACCACCTGGTCTCCGCCGTTACGGGGCGGTTGAAGCCAGGGCTGGATGCGTTCGATCTGCTGGAAGCCACCATGCCCGGCGGCTCCATCACCGGCGCGCCCAAGCGCCGCGCCATGCAGATTATCGACGAGCTGGAAGCAGGCCCGCGCGGCGCCTATTGCGGCGCGATGGCCTGGATAGGCTTTGACGGCGCCATGGACAGTGCCATCATCATCCGCACCATCACCGCCACGGC
>JAKBCX010000153.1 GCA_021807465.1 Pseudomonadota bacterium
TTCGTCCAGTCGGTAATGTAAACGTCGTGGTCTTGCAGCAGGGTTTCAACCGTGTTGCGCAACAGCGTGGCGAAATGGCCGGAGAGCGGGGCCACGACCAGCACTTTAGGCTGCTTGCGCCCGGTGTCTTTACGGAAATGCAGCAGACCGGCGAAGGGGGTTTCCAGCACCCGCTCCTCGGTAATGTTCACCAGCTCGTTGCCTTGGGGCACGGCTTTTATGCCGAAATCGGGGCGCTTATGGGTAACGCCGGAATTGCCGAATACTTCCAACGCCGCGTTGTAATGGCGCAGTGCTATACCGTAGGGTGGTTGTGGCAAAACTGTGCGCAGCAGGCTGCTGGTGGTGCGCGCCAGCTTGCGCAAGGGGTCCATAATATCGGCTTGCGCCTGGTAGAATTGATAAATCATACTTAAGCCTTGTACCCGCGCAAACTATCCCCATACCGGTCAACAAACCATTGTGCAGCCCGTGCGCCTGAGATAATCATGTGTGTATTTTCATAAAAAGGGAAGGGTGATGATGACCGAAGCAACCCTGCTGATCAGCAACAAGAACTATTCGTCTTGGTCGCTGCGCGGGTTTCTGCTGGCCAGGCTCTCCGGCATCAGCTTCACGGAGGAGCGCGTCTCCCCCGATGACCCACGCGCGCGCGAGGAATTGCTGATGCGCACTTCTTCCATACTTGTCCCTTGCCTTATTCATGGCGATGTCTCGGTGTGGGACACGATCGCCATTGCTGAATATCTTAACGAAAACTTCCCCGGCGCACATATGCTGCCAGCCGAAAAAGCCGCCCGGGCGCGCTGCCGTTCCATCTCGGGCGAGATGCATTCGGGCTTTGCCGCGCTGCGCTCGTCTCTGCCCATGAATCTGCGCTTCCGCAAGCCCGGCTTTACTGTTTGGTCCTCGGCCCAGGCCGATATTGACCGTATTACCGGCATTTGGCGCGAATGCCTGAACACTTGGAAAGGCCCCTTCCTGTTTGGCCATCAGCCTACAATCGCCGATTGCATGTACGCGCCCGTCGTCACGCGGTTTCTCTCCTACGACGTGAACGTTGGCCCGCTCTGCCAGCAATATTGCGACACTATCCTTGGCTGGCCGCCCATGAAGGAATGGATTGCCGCCGCCAAGGAGGAGCCGCAGGAGATTATCGAACTCGACCTGGATTTCTAGCCCGTTAACGTGCCACGGGAAGGTGATGTACCCCGCGGCACGCCCCGTTATTTCTATCTTCATAACCGCTTGCCGCTCAACTCCAGGGCGCGGGCGGTGGGATTGGGCAGGGGCCTTCCACCTCTGTAGTGCCAAAAGCGGCGGGGGCTGCGATTTCGAGGTACTCCATATCCGGCGAGTAGTCGAAAAGATAATGGGTTATGCCGGGTTGCTGGTGGACGCAATCGCCCGCGGCGACGAGCACTTCCTTATCGCCATACATGAACCTAGCCCAGCCTTTGGTCATGAAGACGATGTGGAAATCGGCCACATGCTGGTGCCAGCCCGTGCCACCGCCCTCGGGCGGGAAATCGGGGTTGGCTTTTACAAGCTGGGCGATGACGCGCCCGCCCGTGGCCTCGGCCACGCCGAGGTCGCGGTATAGGAAAAAGCTGCGCAGCCCGTCCGTGCGCCAGGGCGTGCCGCCCGGCTTTACGTGGGAGAAAAGGTTTACCAACGGCTTATCAAGCATTGGCCTGGCTCCTTTTGCTGAGGAACCGCTATGCTTGCATATTTGCAGGCGCCGAGGCCAGGAAATTTTTGCATTGCACAATTTTATGGTGCGGAGGGCCGGAATTGCCCTGCGGTCTCTCACGGACACCCGTTATTTTCATGTCATCCCCGCTTGTCCGGGGATGACAGGGGGATTGCGGCTTGGGTGGTTAATCGTCCCGTTCGGCGCGCACCAGCACTTCGCGCTTGCCCACATGGTTGGCGGGGCTGACGACGCCGTCTTTTTCCATCTGCTCGATGAGCTTGGCGGCGCGGTTATAGCCGATGGTGAGGCAGCGTTGCAGGTACGAGGTGCTGGCCTTGCGGTCGCGCGCCACAATGGCCACGGCCTGGTCGTACAGCGCGCCCTCGGCATTGGTATTGCCGCCTATGGCGCCGGCAGGCATGGCGGGGCCTTCATCGTCATCCGCGGGTTCGGTCACCTCGTCCAGATAGGCCGGCTCGCCCTGCTCGCGCAGATACTCCACCACCGCCTCCACCTCTTGGTCCGACACAAACGGACCGTGAACGCGGGTGATGCGCCCGCCGCCTTGCATGTAAAGCAGGTCGCCCTGGCCGAGGAGCTGTTCGGCCCCCTGCTCGCCCAGGATGGTCCGGCTGTCGAATTTGGAGATGACCTGGAAGGAAATGCGGGTGGGGAAATTGGCCTTGATGGTGCCAGTGATAACGTCCACCGAGGGGCGCTGCGTGGCCATGATGACATGGATGCCCGCCGCGCGCGCCTTCTGCGCCAGGCGCTGCACGCAGATTTCAATGTCCTTTCCCGCCACCAGCATGAGGTCGGCCATTTCGTCGATGAATACGACGATGAAGGGCAGCGGCTCCAGGGCCAAAGGCTGTTCCTCGAATACCGGCTTGCCGGTTTCGGAATCGAACCCCGTCTGCACGCGGCGGGTGACGACCTCGCCCCGGGCGCGGGCCTCGTTCACGCGGTCGTTATAGCCAGCGATGTTGCGCACGGAGAGCTGGCTCATGTTGCGGTAGCGGCGGTCCATCTCGCGCACCACCCATTTAAGTGCCGCCACGGCCTTGGGCGGCTCCGTGACCACCGGGGTGAGCAAATGGGGGATGCCATCATACACGGAGAGTTCGAGAATCTTGGGATCGATCAGGATAAGCCGGCATTGCTCGGGCGAGAGCTTGTAGAGCAGGCTCATAATCATGGCGTTCACGCCGACGGATTTGCCCGATCCGGTGGTGCCGGCGATGAGCAGATGCGGCATCCGGGCCAGATCGGCCAGGATCGGGGCGCCGGAAATATCCTTGCCCAGCGCCAGAGAGAGCGCGCCGTTCAGGCTGTCCCAAGAGGCGCTGCCGAGCAGCTCGGAGAGGAAGACGGTCTCGCGCCGGGCATTAGGCACCTCGATGCCGATGACGTTACGCCCGGCCACCACGGCGATGCGCACGGCGATGACGGCGAGGGAACGGGCAATGTCTTCCGCCAGGCCAATGACGCGGGCGGAGCGTATGCCGGGGGCGGGCTCCAGCTCGTACAGGGTTACAACCGGGCCGGGGCGGATTTCGACGATTTTGCCCTGCACGCCGTAATCCTGCAGCACGTTTTCCAGCAGCCGGGCATTGGCCTGCAGCGCCTCTTCCGTAAGCTGCGCGCCCGCGCGCGGCGGGGCGGGGCGCAGCAGGTCCAGCGAGGGCGGGGTCCAGCCCAGCTCCGGCATTGGCAGACGCTCTTGCCGCAGCGCGGGCTTGGGTACGGGCGCGGATTTGACAGCGGGTTTGGCCTTGAAGGACAGAACCGGGACATTTGGCTCGGGCGGGGTGAAATAGCCACTGGGATCGCCGTCATCCTCTTCCACCGGGTCCGGCATGGGCGCCCAGGCGCGGCGGGGGGCTGCTTCTTCCGCCACTGCGGTTTGCAGCAAAGGCGTGAGCCAGGAGGATACGGCCCCTGCCCCGCGCACGCCATGCTGCACCGAAGCCGCCGCTGCGCGCGCCGCGCGCCTGCCGCCCGCATGCCACTCGCCAAAGGTTATGCCCAGCGCGTAGAGGAGGCAGCCCAGCGCGGTGGCAAGGCTGAGGCCCAGCATGATACCCTGCCCCACGCGGCCAAATCCGGCGCCGCCCCCGGCAAAGCCATTGGCCAGCAAATGACCCGCCGCACCGCCAATGCCGGAGGGCACCGGCCAGGTAACGGCGGCACCCGGAATTTCGGCCACACCCAACGCCAGGGCGGCGGCCAGAAGCGGCATGGAAAGCGCGCCCAGCACAATGCGGGTTTTTAGCCGCGCAATGCCGCCGCGCGCGGCCAGCCTGTATGCCCAGGCCAGCAGGCACAGCACCGGCACAGCACCGGCCAGGCCGAAACCTTGCAGCAGCAAATCCGCCACCTGGGCGCCCGCCAAGCCGGCCAAATTAGTGGGGGGCGATGATGATGCCGTATCGAAAGACGGATCGGCCGGATTATATGTGATAAGCGCCAGCGCCAGGATGAGGGCCGACACGGCAAGCACAATGCCGCCCAGCTCCCCCGCGCGCCGGCGCATTTGCGCCTTGAGAGAGGAAGAAAGGAATTGCCGCCTGCCCAGATCGAGTGCCATGACTCGAACTATAGGCAGTCAATCGCTGATTTTCAAAGTTTTTCGCCCCTTTAAGGAGGAGTCCATGCTGAATCTACGCTTCCCGCCCTTGCATGCTCAGGAGGTGATTGACGCGCTGAAACTTTCACCGCACCCGGAAGGCGGGTATTACCGCGAAGTATGGCGCGACACGCCGCCGGGCGGCGGGCGGGGCGCTGCGACGAGCATATTGTTCCTGCTGGCCAAGGGGCAGCGCTCGCACTGGCACAAGGTGGATGCGGCGGAGCTTTGGCTATGGCATGGGGGCGCGTCCATGGCGCTGCACATTGCCGGGCAGCATAAGCTGCTATTGGGGCCAGACCTGGCGGCGGGTGAGCATTTGCAGGCCGTGGTGCCCGCCAATACCTGGCAGGAAGCGGAATGCACGGGAAATTGGAGCCTGGTGAGCTGCGTGGTGGCCCCTGCGTTTGAATTCGCGGGATTTGAACTGGCGCCCAAAGGATGGAAGCCGGGCTGAGATGGCTTATCGTGGTTTGTGGCAGCGGCAAGCCGCCGCCACAAATTCGTAACGGATTTACGCTATTGCACGAAGGCCGCGCTGATAATCAGCGTCACCTTGTCGCCGATGAGCGGCACGTAGGTGGATTGGTTGAAGTCTGAGCGCATGAGTGTGCCGGTGGCGTTGAAGCCGATTGTGTATTGTTTCGAAATTGGATTAACACCCCCGGCATTAAAAGTTACATCCAGCGTCTCGGGCCGTGTTACGCCGTGAAAGGTCAGCTCGCCTGTTACCT
>JAKBCX010000154.1 GCA_021807465.1 Pseudomonadota bacterium
CAGAACCGCGCCATTTCTTCGGAAAACCTTAATTTTTCGCGTGCAATTAACGTTCTGTCCTCTGGGCGCGGGCATGTTTTAGCTGTATTGGCGGGGTCGTTTTATGTTTTTTGGGAGCTAACGCCCCGGTGATCAGGCTATCGGTCCCGTTCCGCCAAGCAATGTCCCGGCTCAGCCCCGCGCTGATGCTGCTCTTCTCTCTCGGCTTCATTCTCATCGGCCGCGCCGACCAGCGATTCGACAGCCAGCTCCGCTCCGGGCTGAACGATATTCTCGCCCCGGCCTATATGGTGTTTTCCGCGCCCATCGAGGCAGCGGAGCACGGCACGGGCGTTATCGGCCATCTCTTCTCGCTAAGCGCCGAAAACGCGCAGCTGCGCGAACAGAATGCGGAATTGCTGCAATGGCAGGAAGTGGCCATGGCCCTGCAGGCGCAGAACGACGCGCTGAAGGCCCAGTTGCATTATACTCCTCCTCCAGCGCCCGAATTTACCACTGGCGAGGTGGTGGCCGATACAGGCGGGGTTTACGACCGCTCGGTGCTGGTGCTGGTGCCACCCGCCAATGGCAGCCCGCAAAGCCTGGTGGGCGCCGTGGCCATGGACGGCCGCGGCGTGGCCGGGCGGGTGGTGGAAGCCGGTGCGCGCGCGGCGCGCGTGCTGCTGATTACCGACATTAACAGCCGCATCCCCGTGGAAATCGGCGCGCATGGCGACCCCGCCATCATGGCGGGGCGCAACAGCTCCGACCCTGCGCTTATTTACTGGTCACCCGGCCATCCGCCCGCTGAAGGGGCCATGGTGCTCACCTCGTCCCAAGGCGGCGCCTTTCCGCCCGGCCTGCCCGTGGGGGTGGTGCATTACGATGCGCAAAACGACCCCGTGGTGCTGCCGCTTGCCAATCTCGACTCTCTGCGCCTGCTCCGGCTATTCAGCTACCCGGATAATTTACCGGTGCTGACCCCAATCCCCCATACCAAGCCAGCCGCCGCACCACATCACGGCAAGCGGTAGGATGGGCCGGTTGCCTGCTGCACGCCGGCGCCAGACATTCTGGCGCCAGCTAGACGCCGCGGGGCGCTGGGCCGTGCCTAGCACCCTGCTTGTCTTCGGCCTGTTCGTGCTTGGCCTGCCCCTCCATATTCCCGGCCAAGCCCTGCTGCGCCCGGCCTATGCCATGGGCTGCGTCTATTTCTGGACCTTATTCCGCCCCGGCTCGCTGCCCGCGCCGCTCACCGCGCTCATCGGGCTGTTGCTGGACCTCATGGGCATCACCCCAACCGGATTATGGGCCTTTCTCCTCGTGCTGCTGCAATCCTCCACCTTGCTCGCCCGCCGCCGCTTGGCCCCCAGGCGCTTTCTGCTCACCTGGGCGGCGTTTTGCGGCTTTGCCGCCACCGCCTCCGTACTCTCCTGGGCATTGCAATCGGCGCTAACCCTCACGCTGCTGCCAGTCTGGCCCGCCGGGCTGGAAGTCCTGGCCTCGGCTTCCCTGTACCCGGTTCTGTCCGCGCTGCTGGTGCGCGTCCATCGCGGCCCGGCCGCCGTGGAGCTGGCATGAGGCGCGTGGCCAAGGAGCGCAACGCCTTCACCCGGCGCGCCGCGCTTATCGGCGCCGGGCAGGCGGTGGTGTTTGGCGCCATTGCCGCGCGGCTCTACAATCTGCAAATTACCAACCATTCCAAATACGCGCTCATGGCGCGGCAGAATTCCATCTCGGAACGGCTGGTGGCGCCCGAGCGCGGGCTAATCACAGACCGGTTTGGCGTTATCCTTGCAGGCAATCAGCAGCACTGGCGCGCTTTGTTCATGAAGGCCATGGCACCAGAGCCAGACGCGGTACTGGAGAATTTCTACGCGCTGGTGAATGTCACCAGCGACGAAAAAACCCGCATCGCGCAAGACCTTGCCGGGCACCCAGGTTATATTCCAGTGCTGCTGAAAGATTATCTCGACTGGCAGGACATGGCCGCCATCGAGGTAAACACCCCGAATCTACCCGGCGTTATCGTGGAGGTAGGGGCGAGCCGCGTCTATCCGCTTGGCCCCATGGCGGCGCATCCCGTGGGTTATGTCGCCCGGCCAAACCAGAAAGAAGCCGCCGCCAACACGGTGCTAGCCCTGCCAGGTATGCGGATAGGGCGCACCGGCGTAGAGGATGAGCAGGATGCCGTGCTGCGCGGCGTGCCCGGCTTTGTGCAGACCGAGACCAATGTGCATGGCGTGGTGGTACGCGAAGTGGCGCATGATGCGGGCACGCCAGGCGAAAACGTGGCGCTAGGGCTGGATGCCGGGCTGCAGAAACTGGCCGTGCAGAGCCTGGCGGACAATACCGGCGCCGTGGTGATGCTGGATGCCGTCAGCGGCGAGATCCTGGCCTTGGCCAGCACCCCCAGCTTCGACCCCGGCCTGTTCGACACGGGCGTGCCCACCGCCGTGTGGAATAGCTGGATGACGGACCCCAAGAACCCGCTGCTCAACAAGGCCATCGCCGGCTTGTTCGCGCCTGGCTCCACTTTCAAGCCCACCGTGGCGCTGGCCGCGATGAAGGCCGGAACACTAACGGCTGACACCATTCACACCTGCCCCGGCTACCTCAAGCTGGGCAGCCATATATTTTGGTGCGATGACCATTCCGGGCATGGCTCCATCAATGTTGTCACCGCGCTGCAGGTCAGTTGCGATGTGTTTTTCTACAAGGTTGCCTTGGACACCGGCATCGACCCCATGGCGGCAATGGCGCACCGGATGGGGCTTGGCGTGGATCCGAAGGTGGACCTGCCCAACGCTGCCACGGGGCTGGTGCCCACCCATGAATGGGCACGCAAGCACCGCATTAATTGGGTTCTGGGCGACACGGTGGTGCAAGGGATCGGCCAGGGTTATACCCAGCTCACCCCGCTACAACTCGCCACCATGATGGCGCGCATAGCCACCGGCAACGAGGTACAGCCGCATATAACCAGGCGCATCGGCGGTGTGCTCCAGCCCGCAAGCACCACGGCCTGGCCATCGCTGAATGTGGATGACCAGCATTTGGCCACCGTGCGTAAGGGCCTGTTCGAGGTGGTGAACACACCTAACGGCACAGGCTACGCCGCGCGCCTGCTGCTGCCAGATGTGCAGATGGCCGGCAAAACCGGAACGGCCCAGGTCCGCAACAACACATCCAGGCAAGAGCGGGATAATTTCAACGACATGGAGCTGGCCTGGGAGCAGCGGCCCAATGCGTTGTTCATCGCCTATGCGCCATTCGATAATCCACGCTACGCCATTGCCGTGGTGGTGGAGCATGGCAATTACGGCGCGCAATCCGCCGCCCCCATCGCCCATGCCATGATGACCTATGCCCTGCAGAACGACCCGGCGGGGCGCGACACGCCGCTTACCGGGCCACTGCAAATCGCCACCCCCGCCCCTCCGGTAACCGGCACATGATGCTCGACTCCCCGCTCTCGCTACGGCGCCCGTTCCGCGACCGCTCCTTTGGTCTGATGCGCAAATTCCTGCGCATCAACTGGCTGTTCGTATTCTGCGTATGCCTGCTGGCGGGGGTGGGGTACGCAGCACTTTACTCCGCCGCGGGCGGCAGCCCGCAGCCTTACGCGGAAGGCCAGATCATCCGCTTCGCCGGCATGCTCGTGGTGATGATCGTCATTGCCATGATCGATATACGTTTCATTGCCAAAATGTCGTGGCCGGCTTACATTGCTGGCGTTCTGCTGCTGCTGGTCGTCATGAAATTCGGCCATACCGGGCTGGGCGCCAAGCGCTGGATTGATCTCGGCCCCATCGAGCTGCAACCGAGCGAGCTGATGAAACTATTCCTCGCCATGGCGCTGGCGGCTTACTTCAAACGCGCCACGGTGGAGCAAACGGGCAATCTGCTCTTCGTCGCGCCCGCGGCTGTGGTGATTCTCATTCCCGTGGCGCTCATTCTTAAGGAACCCAATCTCGGCACCGCCGTCATAACCGCCGCCATCGGCGCCACGGTGCTGCTGGGGGCGGGGGTGCGCTGGTGGTGGTTCGCCATCATCATCGCCATCATCGCCATCTCGGCGCCTGTGCTTTACGAGCATCTGCACGCCTACCAGAAAGCGCGCATCATCACCTTCCTCAACCCTGGCTCCGACCCTCTGGGTGCTGGTTATAACATCATCCAATCCAAAATCGCGCTCGGCTCCGGCGGGTTTTTTGGGCAGGGCTACCTGCACGGCACGCAGAACCAGCTCAACTTCCTGCCCGAGAAGCAGACCGATTTTGTTTTCACCATCATCGCCGAGGAGTTCGGCTATGCCGGCAGTATGGCGGTGCTGGCGCTGCTGTTCTTCATGATCACGCTCGCCTTCCACACCGCCATAACCTGCGACCATATGTATGGCCGGCTCGTGGCGCTGGGTATCGGCACAAATTTGTTCCTGTATTGCTTCGTCAATCTCTCAATGGTCATGGGACTCATTCCCGTGGGCGGCGTGCCTCTTCCGCTTGTCTCATATGGCGGCTCCGCGCTTACGGCGGTTATGCTGGGGTTCGGCGTGCTGCAATCGGTGCATGTGCACCGCGATGTGGAATTTACCGGCCACACGGATGACTAACCCCGCCATGCCCATTTTGGTGTTCGATTCCGGCATTGGCGGGCTGGGTGTGGTGGCGCAATTACGCAGGCTTGCCCCCGGCCTGGCGCTCACCTACCTCGCCGATAACGGCTTCTTCCCCTATGGCGAAAAGCCTGACGATATTCTGCTGGCGCGCATTCTCGATGTGATTGGGCGCACCATCACGCATCTGCGCCCGCAGGCGCTGGTGGTGGCGTGCAACACGGCCAGCACCATCGCCCTGCCCGCATTGCGCGAAGCGTTTTCGCTGCCCATCATTGGCTGCGTGCCGCCCATAAAGCCCGCCGCCGCCGCCAGTGCCAGCAAAACCATCGGCGTGCTGGCCACGGCGGCCACGGTAAGGCGGCCTTATCTCTCCGATCTCATCGAGCGTTTCGCGCCCGATTGCACCGTGCTCTCGCTCGGCACGCCCAGCCTGGCCGAGCT
>JAKBCX010000155.1 GCA_021807465.1 Pseudomonadota bacterium
GGGCGATGAGCTACCAGTTCGCGGTAAAAAGCGAGACTGGCCCGGTGGGTTCGGAAGGCTCGATGATCCGCCTGTATTTCGCCGAGCTGGCGCAGCGCGTGGCCAAGGCTTCCATCGAGATTTTTGGCATCGCCGCACCCAACGTGCTGGAAGAGCACGGGCTGGGCTTCGATTATTTCGATGCCTATTCAGAAACAATCGCGGGCGGCACCGCCGAGATTCAACGCAACATCATCGCCGAACGCGTTCTCGGCCTGCCGAGGGGGAGCCGATGATCATTTTTCACGCCACCGCCGAGCAGCATGAGCTGATTGAAAGTTTCAGCCGCCCGCTGGAAGAAATCTTCCCCGTGGCACGGCTGCACAAAAACTACGCCGCCGATGCTGCGCAATTCCCGGCGGCGGCCGAGCTGGGCTGGCTCGGCATCGCGCTGCCGGAAGAGGCAGGCGGCATTGGGTTGAGCGTGGTGGAAGAGGCTTTGCTGTTCGCCGCCTTCGGCCGCCATCTTGTCACCCCCGGCTTCATGGCGGCGTCTCTGGCAGCCAAAATCGCGGCGGGAGATGCGGCGCTGGCGCAGCAGATTATCGCGGGCGAGCTTACCGTGGGCGTGGCGCGGCAAAACGCGGACGGCATTACCCTGTTCGATGCGCAGAATGCCGCTCTGCTGCTGGTACTTTCTGAACAAGGCGCGGCGTTGCACAGGGCGGAAGCCCTTACCCAGCGTAAGCTGCTGGATGGAGCGCAATGGAGCATGGCGCTGGAATCGGCGGCGCTGCCGGGCAACCCCATCGCCCAGGCCGGCGCGGATGTTATAGGCGCGGACATCAACCTTCTCATCGCCGCCCAGCTTACCGGCATTGCCGCCGCCACGCTGGGCATGGCGGTGGGCTATGCGCAAATCCGCCAGCAATTCGGCGTGCCCATCGGCTCGTTCCAGGCGATAAAGCATTACTGCACCAACATGGCCATGCAGGTGCAGGCGGCGAAGGATTCGCTGTCATTCGCCGCCGTGGCCATGGCGGAAGGGCGCGAGGATTACCGCTTCCTGGTGGCATCCGCCTTGGTGGTGGCCATCCGCGCCGCCTTCTTCAACACGGGCCGCAACATTCAAATTCATGGCGGCATGGGGTTCAGCGCGGAATGCGATGCGCATCTGTTTCTCAAGCGCGCCCATGTGCTGGAAACGCTGGCCGGCGGGCTGAAGGGCGCGCGCGCCGCGTTGCGCGCGGAAGCCTCGATTTTCGGCAAGGACGCCGCGTAAAAACGGGAGGACGATATGGACCAGTCCCTTCTTTTCGAACTGGACGGCGCGGTTGCCATCCTCACCCTCAACCGCCCGGCCGAAGGCAACGCGATGACGCCGGACATGCTCATCGGGCTGGAAGAAGCCTGGGCGCGGGTTGAGGACGACGTAAATATCCGCGTGGCCATCATCACCGGCGCGGGCGAGCGGCATTTTTGCACCGGCGCCTCCGTAAGCAAGCTGGAAATGGGTGTTGGCACGCTGCACAACAAGCCGAACGCGGCGGTAAACCGCTTTTCCCCGCGCATGTGCCGCGTTACCAAGCCGGTTATCTGCGCTGTTAACGGCCTGGCCAATGGCGGCGGGCTGCATTTCGTGGCGGATAGCGACATCGTCATCGCCTCGAAAAAAGCCGCCTTCATGGATACGCATGTCAGCGTGGGGCAGGTTTCGGGGCTGGAATCCATCGGCATCGCCCGCCGCGCCGGGCTGGGTGCCGCGCTGCTGCTGGGGCTGGCGGGCAAGGCCCACCGCATGCCGGCCGAGCGCGCCTACCAGCTAGGCATGGTGGATTTGCTGGAAGACGACGCCGCTTCCACAGTGGCGCGCGCCAAGGAGCTGGCCCAGGCGATTGCCGCCAACTCCCCGCAGGCCATGGCGCTCACCAAACGCGCCATCTGGGGTGCTACGGAAATGCACGACCCCGCCGCGCCGGATTTCGGCTGGGAGTTGCTGAAGTCGCACTGGGCGCACCCGGATTTTGTTGAGGGACCGCAGGCTTTTGCCGAGAAGCGCGCCCCGGTGTGGAACCCGGACCCGAATGCGCGGCGGTAGGTTGGGTTTGGGGCGGCCGTTCCGCTAATAGGTGGTTAAAGCCAATAGCCGACATGTGCTGCTTGCGGTCAGCAAGCTGACGAATCCAGGCATTAGGGGGCCTGACGAAAAACGGCCAAGCCATTGGACCTCCGCATTCTGATTGGGTAAAACGGAGTCGTGGGCGAAGCAAAACGAAAGAGAGAAACTGTTCTGAATGGCTCGTGTCCGTGTGGTTCTAATCAGACAGCACGGCTTTGTTGCTACATAGGAGTAGGATGGCAATGGCATAAGCCATCTACTATTCTTGGACTCAAGGAGCTACCTCCGGAAGGCCGGGTCGAAAAATGCTACATGAAGGAACTGGGATCGTGTGTCCCGCCTATCTCTGGCGAACACATTATTTCCGATTCCGTTTGTCGTGTTTTGATGGGGAATGGCCAATTCTCAATTTCTGGCGTTCCTTGGCTTGAAGCAGGCGAGACAAAAATAATGGCGCCACCTCGAGCTAATTGTCTTTGCGTCAAGCACAACAGCGCGCTAAGTCCGCTAGATGCCTCCGCGCATTACTTCTTCGCATCGCTTCGATCGTATCTTGAACAAGATGATGGGCTTCGACATACCCTCGTTTCTGGGCACGACCTTGAACGCTGGATTTTGAAAACAGCTAAGTCTGCAGCAGTTTCTCGTTATCTCGCGCGTGGCAGAGAGCGCCTGTCCGGCACGTTCGCCCGTGACCGCGAAATACTCGACATGCTAGATGATCCTCGAAATTGGCCAGAGGGGGCAGGACTATATTGCATCATGAATGCAGGTGATCTCACCGAAAATACGGTACGCTTCCAGTTCCAACCGCTCACAAATGAGCGCGACGATATTGAGGCGTTGGCGATCAATATCATGGGTTTTCGCTTCGTTCTACTGCTGGAAGCTCCTGATTTTACCAAATATTCGTTTTTGAATGGTGCCAAATTTCGACCGGGGAGAATCATAATTTCGCACCCGACGTCAACATGCTGGATTACCTTAAGCTGGGAAGACGATAAGGTGCATGAAACTTTAACCGTCCAGTGGGTTCAGCCGACGCCGGGTTGAGCCATTCTTGGGGTGAGTGTAGCTAATCGAACCGCGCCGTTATACTGTTGTGGTGCGGACCTGGACAGGTTAGCCTTGAGCAGGGTCAGTGCCCGTTTTGATGCGGCTCGATACGTTTGCCAGCGGCGGCTTAGGGAGGGAATAACCGCCGCTGAATCGTCTCCCTCACCCCGCCACAAACCGCTCCAGCCAGTGGATTGTATAATCCCCCGCCACAAAATCCGGCGCTTCCAAAATCCGCTGGTGCAGCGGAATCGTCGTCTTGATCCCGGTAATCACAAACTCCCGCAGCGCGCGCTTCATCCGCGCAATCGCCTCTTCGCGCGTGCGGCCATGCGTCACCAGCTTGGCAATCAGGCTATCGTAATGCGGCGGCACGCGGTATCCGGCGTAAAGCGCGCTATCCACGCGCACGCCCAGCCCGCCGGGCGGGTGGAACACTTCCACGCGCCCGGGTGAGGGCGCGAAGGTCTCGGGGTCTTCGGCCGTAATGCGGCATTCCAGCGCATGGCCGGAGAACTCAACATCCTCCTGGGTATAGCCAAGAGGCTCCCCGGCAGCGATGCGTATTTGTTCCCGCACCAGATCAATGCCCGAGATGGCTTCGGAAACCGGATGCTCCACCTGCAAGCGGGTATTCATCTCGATGAACGCGAATTGCCCGTCCTGGTACAAAAACTCCAGCGTGCCCGCATTGCGGTAGCCAATCTTCTTCAGTGCGGTGGTCACCGTCCTGCCCAGCTCGTCGCGCTGCGCGGCGGAAATAACCGGCGATCCCGCCTCTTCCAGCACCTTTTGGTGGCGGCGCTGCAGCGAGCAATCGCGTTCGCCAATATGCACCACCTCGCCATGGTTATCCGCCAGCACCTGCAGCTCGATATGCCGGGGCTTGTCGAGATATTTCTCCATATACACGGCATTGTTGCCAAACGCGGCGGCGGCTTCGGCGCGGGCCTCGCGCCAGGCGGCTTCCAGCTCTCCGGCGGAACGGGCCACCTTCATACCGCGCCCGCCACCACCGGCGGCGGCTTTAATCAGCACGGGGTACATAATGCGCTCGGCAACCGCGCGGGCTTCCTCCAGCGAGGCCAGCTCGCCCGCCGAGCCCGGCACCAGCGGCACGTTCAAATCGGCCATGGTGGTCTTGGCGGTAATCTTGTCGCCCATCATGCGGATATGCTGCGCCGTGGGGCCGATGAAGACGAGATGATGCGCCTCCACCATCTCCGCGAAAGCCGCATTCTCCGAAAGGAACCCGTAGCCCGGGTGAATCGCCTCGGCCCCGGTAATAAGGGCGGCGGAGATAATGGCCGGCATGTTCAGGTACGAATCGCGCGCCAGAGGCGGGCCGATGCACACGCTCTCATCGGCCAGGCGCACATGCATGGCGTCGGCATCGGCGGTGGAGTGCACAGCGACGGAGGCAATGCCCAGCTCGCGGCAGGCGCGCAGCACGCGGAGCGCGATTTCGCCGCGATTGGCGATAAGGATTTTCTGGAACATGTTACTCGACGATCAGCAGCGGCTCGTCGAACTCCACCGGCTGGCCGGAGGTGACGAGCACCTGCTTCACCACGCCGCCGCGCGGCGCCTTAATCTGGTTGAAGGTCTTCATGGCTTCCACCAGCAGCAATGTGGCACCTGCTTCAATGCTCTGGCCTACGCTTACGTAAGGCGGCGCGCCCGGCTCGGCAGAGAGATAGGCCACGCCCACCATCGGGCTTTTTACCGCGCCGGGGTGCTTGGCCAAATCCGCCGCTGGGGCGGGGGCGGCAGCCACGGGGGCAGCCACGGGGACGGTAACAGGCGCGAGGGTGCGGGCCAGCCGCACCTTGCGGTCGCCTTCGGCCAGTTCGATCTCAGAGAGGCCGGTCTCGTTCAGCAAGGC
>JAKBCX010000156.1 GCA_021807465.1 Pseudomonadota bacterium
CGATTACTGGATGTGGGCGATTCAGATCTCCTCCATCGGCACCACGCTGAACGCGGTCAACATGATCGTGACCATCATTAAAATGCGCGCGCCGGGCATGGGCTGGTTCCGCGTGCCCGTGTTCACCTGGACCACGCTTTCCACCAACATCATCGGCCTCACCGCCTTCCCCGTGCTGGGCGTGGCGCTGGCGCTGCTTGGCGCGGACCGTTACCTGGGCACGCATTTCTACACCGCCGGCGATGGCGGTAACCTGATGCTCTACACCAATTTGTTCTGGATCTGGGGCCACCCCGAGGTTTACTTCCTGGTGCTGCCCGCTTTTGGCATCTTCTCAGAAATCATCCCCACCTTCTCCGAGAAGCCGCTCTTTGGCTACACCACCATGGTGGCCGCCACTTTCGCCATCGCCGGTATTTCCTGGGCGGTGTGGCTGCACCATTTCTTCACCATGGCGGCGGGGCCGGATGTTAACGGCTTCTTCTCCATCGCCACCATGCTTGTCGGCATCCCCACGGGTGTGAAGGTGTTCAACTGGATGTTCACCCTCTATCGCGGCCGCCTCAGCTTCACCACGCCCATGCTGTGGTCGCTGGCGGGCCTGTTCCTGCTGCTCATTGGCGGCATTACAGGCATGATGCTCGCCATCCCCGCGATAAATTACACGGTGCATAACAGCGTGTTCGTTATCGCCCATTTCCACTGCATGGTGCTGCTCATCGCCGCCGCCATCTTCGCCGGGGTGGTCTACTGGTTCCCGAAAGTCTTCGGCTTCCAGTTGGATGAGAAGAACGGGCTGATGTTCTTCTGGACCTTCATCATCGCCACCGCCATCGTCTTCAGCGCCATGTTCGCGCTGGGCTTCCAGGGCGAAACGCGCCGGCTGGACTATGTTTACAACACCGCCTGGAAGCCGATGCTGTGGACGGAAGAGGCGGGCATGATGCTCTACCTCGTCTCCATCTTCTACTTCCTGCGTATGCTCTACGTGTCTCTGCGCGACCGCGTGCCGGTTACGGGCGACCCGTGGGGCACCGCGCGCACGCTGGAATTCCTCACCCACTCGCCTGTGCCTTTCTATAATTTCGCCGTCACCCCGCAGGTGAATGCGCGCGATGAGCTGGCCTGGCGGCGTGAGCACGGGCTGGACAAGGCCCAGCCCGAGGCGTTCGAGCCGATCCACATGCCGAGCAATACCGGCGTGCCCATTATCATCGGCATGCTCTCGCTCACCTTCGGGTTCGGGCTTATCTGGCGCATCTGGTGGATGGCGGGCTTCAGCCTGCTGGCCATCATCATTGCCGTCATCATCCGCTCCTTCAACAAAAACCTCGGCTACGAGCTTAAGCCGGAGGAAGTGGCGGAGATGGAGCGCAACCTTGCCACTGCCAGCATTATCGCCGAGCAGCCGGCCCGTACCCCTCTCACCGAAGCGGAGGCGCATTAACATGGCCACCCAAGCAGCCCCCGGCGCCGGCACGCGCCTGTTCCACCCGCATTTCGAAGGGCACGACCAGATCTCCGCGCGCACGCTCGGCTTCTGGCTCTACATGCTCTCGGACGCGCTGATCTTCACCGGCCTGTTCGTCGCCTATGCGGTGCTCAACAACCCCATGGGCGCCGCGGGCGGCCCCATCGCCACCCAGATTGTCAACCCGGTGGAGGGCATCTGGCAAACCTACGCGGTGCTTGGCTCCGTCGCCGCCTACAGCCTTGCCACCGTGGCCCTTAAAAAAGGCAGCAAGGCAGGCGTTATGGCGGGCATCGTCATCTCCATCCTGCTCGCCCTCATCTTCCTGGGCTACGAGGTGCGCGACCTGATGGGCCTGATGGCGCAGGGCCATGGGCCGGACCGCTCCGGCTTCCTCTCCGCCTTCTTCGTGCTCATCGCCACGCACGGGCTGCACATGATGTTCGGCATTCTCTGGATGCTGGTCATGCTCGTGCAAATCCCCACGCTCGGCTTCTCGCCCAACGTGGTGGCACGGCTGCTCAATCTGCGCATGTTCTGGCAATTCCAGGCCACTGTGTGGGTTCTCGTCTATGTTTATGTTTACATGATTGGAGCCTTCTGATGTCCGCGCCCCATTCCAACCCGCTAGATCACCCAGAAGTGCGCCAGGCCAGCACCTGGCGTTACCTTGCCGGGTTCGCCGCCACCATCGTGCTGATGCAGGCGGCGCTTACCGTCACGCTGCGTCAGCATTTGCCCTATACGGAATACACCCTCACCATAGGCGGGCTGGCGCTTGCCTCGCTGCTGGCGCAGGCGGCCTTGTTCTTCGGGCTGGATATTTCCCGCGCCCAAATCTGGAAGAGCGTCTCGCTGGTTCTCACCGTGCCGCTGTTCATCCTCTCGGTCGGGCTTACTGTGTGGATGTTCCAGTCGCTCATGCAGCGCACCATGATTATGCCGCATAACATGACGCAGCCCACGATGCTGCAATAACACCCGCGCCTTGCACGGGCGCGCCTGAGCCGCATACTGGTATCAGGTAAACCCGTGCAAGGAGGCAGCATGACCCGTCTGGGCTATAAAGTGGCGATCGTTACAGGCGGCGCCACAGATTTTTCGGCACAAGCCGCTGCTGTTCTGGCCCAGAACGGCGCCACTCTTCTCCTCGCCAGCCCGGATGAAACCCAAGGCCAGCAAGCCGCCGCCGCATTATGCGCCAAGGGGCACAGGGCTGAGTTCCACCACCTTATTCCCACCGACCCGCTGAGCTGGGCCGCGCTGGTGGACAAAACCATGCGCACGCATGGCCATCTCGACGTGCTGGTGAACCATTCCGCCGCCAGCCTCTCCACCACCATCGAGGACGCCACCGCGCCGCAACTGCGCGAGATGCTGGAGCAAGGCCTTGCCGCCCCGTTCCTCGGCATGAAGGCCGCCATCCCCGCCATGCGGCAAAGCGGCGGCGGCTCCATCATCAACATCGCCGCCAACCCCGTTATTGGCGCGCTGCCGCTCTACCCGCTTTACAGCGCCGCCCGCGCCGGGCTTGTCAGCCTCACCCACAGCACCGCCCTGCACTGCCAGCAGCGCGGTTACGATATACGGGTAAACGCCATCCACCCCGGCGCGCATGAAAGCGAGGGCCTGACCGAAGATGCGCTGCGTTCCATCAAAGCACGCAACCTGCACGCATTGCTGGGCACAATGCCTGTGCGCGCCGAAGGCAAGCTCTACGATTTTGCCAGCACCATCCTGCATCTGGCAGATGATGAATCCATGGAGCTGACAGGCGCCGAGCTGTTCTGCACCGGCCCCCTCGCGGGGCTGGATTTCCCGCAAAGCTGAGCGCCAGGGCGCCATCTCTCGATCATTCGCCGCGCGCCCGCTATAGAAACGGAAACTTACGAGGAGATTTTCATGAGTGTTGTTATCGTAACAGGCGGCTTTGGCGCGCTGGGCCGCGCCGTGGTGGCCGGGCTTACGCAGCGCGGCTTCACGGTTGCCGCTGTCGATGTCGCTCCGGCCCCGGCCGGATTCCCCGCAGCACTCGCGCTGGGCGGGGTCGATCTGACAGACGAGAAGGCCGTCTCCGCCGCCTATGCCAGCGTGGCGGAAAAGCTCGGCGCGCTCAATGGCCTCGTCAACATCGCGGGCGGTTTTGTGTGGGAGCCGGTGGAGGGCGGCACGCTCGCCAACTGGGACAAGATGTACCAGATGAACCTTCGCACCGCCGCCACCTCTTCCGCCGCGGCCCTTCCGCATTTGCTCCGCCAGGGTGGCGCCATTGTTAACGTGGGCGCCGCCGCGGCAGCCCAGCCGGGCGTGGGCATGGCACCCTACACCGCCTCCAAAGCCGGTGTACGCGCCCTTACCGAGAGCCTGGCCGAGGAAATGCGCGGCAAGAAGGTGCGCGTGAACGCCATCCTGCCCACCATTATCGACACCCCGGCCAACCACGCCGCCATGCCCGATGCCGACAGCTCCGCCTGGGTCCGCCCGGAAGCCGCGGCCAAGGTCATCGCCTTCCTGCTGTCGGATGAATCCGCCGCCATTACCGGGGCCAGCCTGCCGCTCTCACTCGCGGGCTGAAGCCCGGGCACAAAAAACCCGCCGCATGGGCGACCATGCGGCGGGTTTTTGCTGTGCGGCCGGCAAAACCGGCCGCACGCTAATCAGAAGCTGGCCTGCGCCGCCATCTGCTGCGGATCGAAATAGGACTCGTTCTGAGGCTTGAGATACTGGGTGCCTTTATAGGGCCCGTAGTTCATGTTGCCGTTGATAATATAATCACCGCTCATCAGTGCATAGGTGGCCGTGGCCATATCAACCACACCTGGCATCGAGGGGATGCACTGATTGTAATTAACATAGGCTTTCCACAAATTGCCGTTTCCGTCATAGCCTTCACCCAGCATGATGAACCAGGTGTCTTCGTCCAGATAGAAGCGGCGCTTGGCATTCACATTATGCTCGCCCGGCGCCAGCGTGGCCTCCACAACCCACACGCGGTGCTTCTCCCAGCGGATCCATTCCGGCTTGGGGAAATGCGGGCCAAGCATGTCCTCCAGATTGCCAAATGCCAGCTTGTTGCAATTATACGGAACCAGCATTTCCTTCTTGGCAATGTAGGTCCAGTTATATTGCTCCGGGTTGCCATAGAAACCTTCGGATTCATCGACGCTGGCAATGCCATCGGATTCCGGGTTTGGCGCATCGAAGGCCTGGTTCGGCGCTTTGCGCACGCGGCCCTGACCGTTGAGCAGCGTCCACACAATATCCGGGTGAACATTCACATTCGTGGTGTGCCACACCAGTGTCTCTTGGCCCATGACGGCCGATGGCGCCTTATCGTAATAATGCCCCTTGCTGTAATAGCCGCTAAAATTCTCCGGCGTCACATCCGGCGCATAATACGGATAGATGCTACGGCTGAATGTACCGGCGACAAGGATGATCTTGCCACCAATCACAACAACACCAGGCGCAAAATCAGTCACGGTGGAATAGCCGGCCCAAAAGGTCAGGTGATTCCAGATGAGCTGCGCGCCGCCAACCAGCGGGTCCG
>JAKBCX010000157.1 GCA_021807465.1 Pseudomonadota bacterium
GAGCCGGTGAAGGAGATCATGTCCACTTCAGGATGGGTTGAAAGCGCGGTGCCAATCAGCGCGCCTGAACCCTGGATCATGTTGAACACACCCGCCGGCACGCCAGCGGAATGGATGATCTCGGCCAAAATCTGCGCGGAATAGGGCGCAAGCTGGGGCGGCTTGAGGATCATGGTGCAACCCGTGGCCAAAGCCGGAAAGGTCTTCACCGTGGTCTGGTTCATCGGCCAGTTCCAGGGTGTAATCAGCGCACATACGCCAATCGGCTCTTTAACGATGCGCGTGGAGCCGCGCTGCTCCTCGAACTTGAATTCCTTCAGTACCTCTATGGCCGTTTGCAGATGGCCAGCACCCAGGAACACATGGAACCCGTTGGCCAGCCCCGAAGGTGCGCCCATTTCTTCCATAATGGCCTCGCCCAGCTCACCCTGGCGGCGCGTGTATTCGGCCTGGATGTTTTGCAGAATCTCAAGCCGCGCCTCGCGGGTGGTGTTGGACCAGCTGGGGAAGGCCCGGCGCGCCGCGGCGACCGCCTTCTCTACATCCGCCAGGCCGCCCAGCGAAATATGCCCGGAAACTTCCTCGGTTGCCGGGTTGATCACGTCCGCCGTCTTGGGTTCCGCGGGCGCAACCCACTGGCCATCAATGTAGAATTTTAAGTATTCGCGCATGACCGCTCCCTAAGTCTCTGTTCAGCGCCCCAAACAGCACATCCCCCGCCGCTCGTACAGAGGCAGGCACCGCAAACTCAGCCGTGCGGCTTTGGCACGCGCCCGCCGCCCTGGCGCTCCAGCATCCAGCCCGGGTACTCGGGCGGCAGGGCGCTTACCTCATCCAACCGTGCCATCTCAGCCTCGGACAGCACCAGCCCCACGGCGGCCAGATTATCGTCGAGCTGCTGGGTATTCTTAGCGCCGATGATCACGCTCATCACGTGAGGCTTGGCCAGCAGCCAAGCCAGTGCCACACGCGCCACAGAGGCGCCATGGGCCTCGCCAATCTCACGCATTGCTGCCACGCATTTCCAGGCACGGTCCAGCTCCACGGGTGGGAAGTCGAAGGTCACGCGCCGGGAATCTTCCGGCGTGGGCGCGCCCGGCCCGTATTTGCCCGAGAGCAGCCCGCCAGCCAGCGGCGACCATACCATGAGGCCGAGCTTTTCCTCGTTAATCAGCGGCACCAGTTCGCGTTCCAAATCGCGCCCGGCAATGGCGTAATAGGCCTGCAGCGTCTCGAAGCGCGTGTAGTTCCTGGCCTCGGCAATCCCCAACGCCTTCGCAATCTTCCAGGCCTGCCAGTTGGAAATGCCGATATACCGCACCAGCCCCTGGCGCACCAGGTCATCCAGCGCGCGCAAGGTTTCCTCCAGCGGCGTAACGGGGTCGTTGGCGTGAATCTGGTAGAGGTCGATGTAATCGGTGCCCAGCCGCTCCAGGCTGCGCTTCACCCCGTCCATGATATGCCCGCGCGAGGCGCCTCGGTCATTCGGCCCCGGCCCCATTTCGCCATACACTTTAGTGGCAATCACCACATCCTTGCGCGCGATGCCCAGGTTTTTCAGTGCCTGGCCGGTCAGCTTCTCGGACTCGCCAAAAGAATACACATCCGCCGTGTCGATGAAATTCACCCCAGCCTCCACGGCGCGGCCTATAATCGCGTCCACCTCTTTCTGCGGTAGCTGGCCGATGGCCTTCCACATGCCGGCCTCGGGGTTGCCGCCAAACGTCATGGTGCCCAGGCAGATTTCCGACACGTATAGTCCGCTGCGCCCGAGTTGCTTATATTTCATATGGTTACATCTCCGCTTGGTTCTTGGTTCTGGCCGCTATATGGGGCGCGCATGGCGCGACGCAACATGGGGCGTTGACTTGCAAGCCGCCCTGTCTCAGTGGGGGCTGTTATGAGTTACGCCGTCAAGGAGATTTTCTACACGCTGCAGGGTGAAGGCCGTCAGGCCGGGCGCGCCGCCGTGTTCTGCCGCTTTGCCGGGTGTAATCTTTGGTCCGGGCGCGAGGAAGACCGCGCCGGGGCTGTTTGCCAGTTCTGCGACACAGATTTCGTGGGCATGGATGGCGAAAATGGCGGGCGCTACGAGGCGGAAGCGCTGGCCAAGGCCGTGGCTTCACTCTGGCCCCCCGGCGCGGCGCGGCGCCTGGTGGTGCTCACTGGCGGCGAACCGCTGCTGCAAGTGGATAAGGCGCTTACCACCACCCTGCACGCGCAAGGCTTCGAGATTGCCGTGGAGACCAACGGCACCATCGCTCCACCGCCGGGCATAGATTGGCTCTGCGTCAGCCCCAAGGCCGGCGCCGAGCTTGCCGTGAAGGCGGGGGACGAGCTGAAGCTGGTTTTTCCGCAGGATGGCGCGGAACCCTGGCGGTTCGAGGGCCTCGCCTTCGCCAATTTCCTGCTCCAGCCCATGGACGGCCCGGCCCGCACAGCCAACACGCAAGCGGCGGTGGAATATTGCCTGGCGCACCCGCATTGGCGCCTGAGCCTGCAAACGCATAAAACGCTGGGAATCCCCTGATGTTCGAACTGAGCAAAAGTTTTACCTTCGAGGCCGCACATACGCTGCGCCGCAAGGTGGAGGCCGCCTCCAGCCGTCGCATCCATGGCCATTCCTACCACGCGGAAGTGGCCATACGCGGTGAGCGTGATGAGCATGGCATGGTGCTGGACCTCACTATCTTCACCCGCGCCATCGAAAAGGCGCGCGAGCAGCTCGACCATCATTTCCTGGACGAGGTGGACGGGCTAGGCCCCGCGACCATTGAGAATCTTTCTGCCTGGATATGGAAGTTTCTGGAACCGTCCTGCCCTGGCCTGGCGCGCGTTTCCGTCTGGCGCCCTTCCTCGGGCGACCGCTGCACCTATTTCGGTCCGGAAGGGACGGCAAAATGAGTGAAGATAAAGCCCTGGTCCTGTTCTCCGGTGGGCAGGACTCCACTACCTGCCTAGCCTGGGCGCTGTCACGCTTTGCCCATGTGGAAACACTTGGCTTCGATTACGGTCAGCGCCACCGCATAGAGCTGGATGTGCGCCCGCGCGTGCTCTCCGGCTTACAAAAAATTGCCGATTGGAGTCAGAAACTTGGCGATGACCATGTGTTGGACCTCGCCGTGCTTGGCCAGGTAAGCCAAACGGCGCTAACGCAGAATGTCGCCATCGCCATGCAGGAGAACGGCCTGCCTAACACCTTTGTTCCCGGCCGCAACATCCTGTTCGTGACCTTCGCCGCTGCCCTCGCCTATCGGCGCGGCATCAAGCACCTTGTTACCGGCGTATGCGAAACAGATTATTCCGGCTACCCCGATTGCCGCGACGATACGATGAAAGCCATGCAAGTGGCGCTTAACCTTGGCATGGAAAGCCGCTTTGTTATTCACACACCGCTTATGTGGATTGATAAAGCCCAGACCTGGGAACTTGCAGAATCACTCGCGGGCACGGCGCTGGTGGAGCTTATCCGCGAGGAAACCCATAGCTGCTATAATGGCGACCGCACGCACCACCATGAATGGGGCTATGGCTGCGGCACTTGCCCGGCCTGCGAATTGCGTGCCCAAGGCTGGCAGCGTTACGTTTCGGCGTAATGCGTCATCGCGAGCGCAGCGCTCGCGATGACAATAGATCATAACTTCTTAATCAAAACCTCAAAACTCATCCCAATCCGCATCGGCCCCTGCTGGCTGCAACACCGCAACAGGGCGCGGCGCGGGCGCTTTAACCGGCGCCTTGGCCACCGGCTTAACATGCGGCGCATGTTTCACTGGCTTGGCCGCGGGCGGCTGCCCGCCAATCTGGAACTGCCCAACCAGCCGTGCCAGCTCTTGCGAATCCCCCATTAGCCCACGGCTTGCCGCCGTGGCCTGCTCCACCATCGCCGCATTCTGCTGTGTCACCTGGTCCATCTGGTTCACCGCCGTGTTCACTTGCTCTAGCCCCGAGGATTGCTCCTTGGCCGAAGCCGCAATGTCGGTAATCAGACTATTCAGCGTCGTCACCTGCGTGGCGATGCGTTCCAGCGCTTCGCCGGTTTCGCCCACCAGTTTCACCCCGGCATCCACCTGCTTGTTGGAGTTGGTGATGAGCGTCTTTATCTCTTTCGCCGCATCGGCGGAGCGTTGCGCCAGCGCCCGCACCTCGGTGGCCACAACGGCGAAGCCGCGCCCCGCATCGCCCGCGCGTGCCGCCTCCACACCCGCATTCAGTGCCAGCAAATTGGTCTGAAATGCAATTTCGTCAATTACAGTCAGGATATTTGAAATCTCCCTGGTGGAATGCTCAATTCCCGTCATTGCCTCCACCGCGCTGCGCATCACCGCGCCGGAATTCTCGGCATCCTGCTTGGCCCCGGCCACGGCCTGGCGCGCGCCGTCGCTATTCTCGGCGGTCTTGCGCACGGCGGCGGTAATCTGGTCCAGGGCAGCCGCCGTCTCTTCCAGATTCGCCGCCTGCCGCTCGGTACGCTGCGCCAGATCATCCGCCGCGGCGCTAATCTCGCCCGAGGCAGAACTCACGCTATGCGTGCTGCCGGTAATGGAGCGCATCGTCTCCTGCAGCCGGTCCATGGCGATGTTGAAATCGCCGCGTAACTTCTCATACTCCGCCGCAAACGGCGTGGTGAGGCGTGTCAGCAAATCACCGTGCGAGAGCTTCGATAATCCGCCAGCAAGCTCGTTCACCACAAGCTGCGCTTGGCGCGCCTGCTCGGCACGTATTTCCTCCTGGCGTGCGCGCTCCTCTTCCTGGCGCTGCCGCGCGGCCTCGGCTTCAGACTCCAACTGGCGCGTTTTCACCGCGTTTTCCTTAAACACCTGCACCGCGCGCGCCATCTGCCCCACCTCGTCGCGCCGCTCTTGGCCGCTTACCATTGTCTCCAGCGCGCCGCTGGCCAACTTGCCCATGCTATCCGCAACCACATGCAGCGGCCGCACCACACGGGTGCTTACAATCCACAGAAAGAACGCCGCGCCACCCGCAAGCGCCACAAACCCAGCCATA
>JAKBCX010000158.1 GCA_021807465.1 Pseudomonadota bacterium
CCACTGCATACGTGGCTCCCGGATGCATATGGCGAAGCGCCGATTCCGGGCACCATTATGCTCGCGGCTGTGCTATCCAAAATGGGAGCATACGGCTTCCTGCGCTTTGCCGTACCCATGCTGCCTAATGCTGCCGCGGCAGCGGAACCGTTGATGTTTGTACTTGGGGTTGTGGCGGTTGTTTACGTGTCTTTTGTTGCATTGGCACAGACAGACATGAAGCGAATGATTGCGTACTCCTCTGTTGCTCATATGGGGGTTATCATTATTGGTATTTTCACCTTCACGGTGGAAGGCGTTGAGGGCGCGCTGTTCCAGATGCTCTCTCACGGCATTGTAATTGCCGGTTTGTTTGTTTGCACGGGCGTGTTGCTGGCGCGCGGCGAGGGCCTGGTTTTATCCCGTCTGGGCGGCTTGGCGGCCAAGATGCCGGCTTATGCAGCGTTGCTGATGCTTTTTTCCCTCGCCAATGTAGGGCTGCCTGGTACCTCCGGCTTCATCGGTGAGATTTTGGTGATTGTCGGCGCGTTGAAGGTAAATTTTTGGGTGGCTTTACTTGCTGCGACCGGCATGGTGCTCAGCGTGGCCTATATGCTCGTGCTGGTGCGGGCTGTGCTGTTTGATAAATTCACGAGGCCGGAATTGGCGAGCCTGCCCGATTTGAAGGGCAAGGAATATGCGATGCTGCTGCCTCTGGCGGCGCTCGTGTTGTGGCTGGGCATATACCCTAGCAGTTTCACACATGTATTCGATGCGCCGGTCGCAGCGCTTGTTCAAGCACACACGGCTTCTCTCATGCCCCATACGGCGCTGGCCATGGTGACCAAATGATCTGTGATTCTTCTCTTGTTCCCGCGTTGATCCTGGGTATCGGCGGCATGGCGCTGCTGCTGGCTGGTGTGCTCACCAAACGTGACCGTTTTACCTTTTGTACCATGGGGGCTGTGGTATTGCTGGCTCTGGCAGCCATATCTTCCGCCACGGCACCGGATGGCATGATATTTGGCGGCCTGCTCAAAACCAGTCTTTTCACTCGTTTTGCAGATATGCTCGTCTATCTTGGAGCGGCGATGGCCCTGATTCTGTCGCTTGATTATAATCGCCGCGAGAATATTGCTCGTTTTGAATACCCCGTTCTTGTGCTTCTTGCCGTGCTTGGAATGATCGTGATGGTCTCGGCGGCGGATCTCATGACCCTTTATATAGGGTTCGAGCTGCAATCTCTGGCGCTTTACATTACCGCGGCAATTGCGCGGGATTCTCTACGCTCCACCGAAGCGGGTCTTAAGTATTTCGTACTCGGCGCATTGGCGTCTGGTTTGCTCTTGTACGGAATTTCTTTGGTATATGGCTTTGCTGGGACGACCAATTTTGCCGCTCTGGCGAATGTGCTTGGCAACGGTGCGGGCTATGGGACCGTAGTTGGCATTGTATTCGTGCTGGTTGGTTTGGCGTTCAAGATTTCTGCCGCGCCATTCCATATGTGGACGCCAGATGTTTACGAAGGTGCGCCCACCCCGGTGACTGCCTTGTTCGGCACAGCACCAAAGGCCGCGGCCATGGCGCTATTTCTCTCCGTCATGGTTGGCCCATTTGGCCATCTCGTGGCGCAATGGCAGAGTCTGATTGAGATTTTGTCGATCATTTCCATGGCTCTTGGTGCTCTCGCGGCTATTGGTCAGACGAACATCAAGCGTCTTATCGCATATTCGTCGATTGGCCATATGGGTTACGCTCTTATGGGGCTAGCTGCAGGTACGGTGGCGGGTTTCCAGGCAACGCTGGTGTATCTGGCGCTCTACGTTGTGATGTCTTTCGGCGCTTTTGCCTGCATTATTGCCATGCGGCGCAAAGGGCAGGCTGTGGAGAAGATTTCCGACCTTGCAGGTTTGGCCGGGCAAAGGCCATGGCTGGCTTTAGCTTTGGCGATTATTATGTGGGCCATGGCTGGCATCCCGCCGCTTTCAGGATTCTTTGGCAAGCTGTATGTTTTTGCTGCGGCCATGAACGCGGGGCTGGTGCAGCTCGCGATTATCGGTGTGGTCACCAGCATCATCGGCGCATTCTATTATCTGCGCGTCATCAAGGTGATGTACTTCGATCGCGGCGCCCCTGATTTGGATGTCACACCTGCCAGTGTGAAGTTCGTTATGTCCGTCGGCGCGCTGGTGACGGTGCTGTATATTTTCCTGCCTGGTCCGCTCGTGAGTGTGGCTGCCGCCGCGGCTCGGGCTCTGGCGGGTTGAGCGGCTGGCGGCTGGAGGTTTTCGAGGAGCTACCCTCTACCTCTACGGCCTGCATAGAACGCGCACGGGCGGGAGAACCCTCTGGGTTAGCCGTTATGGCGCTCCGGCAGACATATGGCCGGGGGTCTCGCGGGCGGGTATGGCAAGCGCCAGAGGGTAATTTGAACCTTTCAGTTCTGCTCCGTCCTGAGCGCCCGGCGGCAGAGGCTGGTATGTTTGCTCTTCTCGCGGGCATTGCGGTGGCTCAAGCGTTGGAAGAACTTGCGGCTGTTGCTGTTACGCTAAAGTGGCCCAACGATGTGCTATTGGAGGGCGCCAAGCTGGCGGGGGTGCTGATTGATGCGGTGCCAGCCGGTGATAGGCTTGACTGGCTGGTCATCGGCATCGGGGTTAACCTCCGAGAGGCGCCCAGGATCGAAGGCAGAGAGACGGCGGCTCTGGGAGCATATGGCATAGAACTGGCGCCAAGGCTGGTCGCAGATTCTGTGCTTAAGCATTTAGGTCAATGGCAAGATGTGGCCGGAGCAGCGATTGTCGAGGCTTGGCTTTCACATGCTCATCCGGTTGGCACGCCTATTGAGGTGAAGGCAGCCGGCAAATCCATGCACGGCAGGTTCGCGGGGCTTGCACCTACGGGTGAATTGCTGTTGCAGCGCGAAAATCGTATCGAGGCGATCAGTACCGGGGAGGTCCTGCTCGGTCCATCGTAGGGGGCACAAACATGCTTTTGGTCATTGATGCCGGCAATACCAACATCGTTTTTGCGGTGCATGATGGGCGTGAATGGCGTGGCACATGGCGCCTCGCAACGTCCTCGCAGCGTACATCCGATGAATATGGTGTCTGGCTCCAGGCATTATTGGCCCGCGCTGGCATCGCCCCTCACGAAGTGCATAAAGCGGTTATCGGCACCGTGGTACCTGCGGCTTTATATCATTTGCGCCGGCTGTGCCGGGAATGGTTCAGTGTGGAACCTTTGGTTGCCCGCGCTTCTCTGCGGTGGGGGTTTGATATCAAGACAGATAACCCCGATGAGGTTGGCGCCGACCGTTTGTTGAACGCGCTCGCGGCGCACCAGCAATATAAGGGGCCGCTGGTGGTGGTGGATTTCGGCACGGCGACAACGTTTGATGTTGTTGATGAAGACGGTGCCTATATCGGCGGGGCTATCTCGCCTGGTATCAACCTTTCGATCGAGGCGCTGCACCAGGCTGCAGCCCGCCTACCGCGAATTGGTATTGGGCGGCCACAATCTGTTATTGGGCGCGCAACAGTACCGGCTATGCAGTCGGGAACTTATTGGGGTTATGTGGGACTTATTGAAGGGCTGCTGAATCGCATCGAGGCTGAGTTTGGCAAGCCGCTTAAGGCGATCGCCACGGGGGGGCTGGCGCCGCTATTTGCTGAGGGAACTAATAAATTCCTGGCTATAGACGCCGATTTGACCCTCGATGGATTACGCCTGCTGTCCACGCTTAATCCGGCCCCCGTTTTGCCGCGTGACCGTGCCCGGTTGATTGATAACGAATGATGACGAAACAGGAGCTGTGATGGCGCGTGCCGTGAATAGGGTTTTGGAACGGGGGCAGGATGAGGCTGGGAAGGGCTTTATCTTTGTGCCCCTTGGCGGCACGGGTGAAATTGGAATGAATTTCAACCTTTATGGTTGTGATGGAGCCTGGATTGCGGTCGATTGCGGGATTGGCTTTTCCGGCCCGGACATGCCCGAGGTGGATATACTGCTCCCCGACCCCGCCTTTATTGCCGAGCAGCGGGACGCCTTGCTGGGGATAGTGGTCACCCATGCGCATGAGGACCATATTGGCGGTATTGCCAGGCTTTGGCCGCAATTGCAGTGCCCTGTATTCGCCACGCCTTTTACGGCGGCCCTTATTAAGCGTAAATTGAATGAAGCCGGGCTTACGCGTGATGTAGAACTGAATGTTGTGCCGCCAGGCAGTGGTTTTGCGCTGGGGCCGTTCCAGTTGCGCTATTTCCCAATGACTCATTCCACGCCGGAGTCTCAGGCACTTGCACTGACGACAGGTTACGGCACCGTGCTGCACACGGGAGACTGGAAGTTTGATCCCGCGCCGGTTGTTGGCGGATTGTCTGATGAGGTTGGGCTGAAAGCCTTAGGCGATGCTGGCGTGCTGGCAATTGTCTCCGACTCAACCAACGCCACGGTCGAGGGATATTCTGGTTCGGAGCTGGATGTTAAAAAGAGTCTGGAAGCGCTTTTGATAGATTTACCTGGCCGGGTAGCTGTCACATGCTTTGCCAGTAACATTGCCCGTGTTGCGTCGATTGTGGAGGCCGGAGTAGCGGCGGGGCGCCATATCGCACTCGTTGGCCGTAGCTTGAACAACTATATCGCCGCGGCCCAGGAAGCTGGCTATTTGCGGGATGTGCCGGATTTTATTCCGGAGAAGGCCATTGGCAGTATGCCAGATGAAAATTTGCTGCTGTTGGTAACGGGTAGTCAAGGGGAACCCCGTGCCGCCTTGGCGCGCATTGCCGCAGATACACATCCCCATGCTGTTCTGGGAGAGGGGGACACACTTATTTTTTCTTCGCGTGTCATTCCGGGCAATGAGCGTGCCATAGCAACGGTACGGGATGGCCTTTCCCGGCGTGGTGTGAAGGTTATTACCGACGAGGATGAGTTCACCCATGTTTCGGGGCATCCGGCCCGGG
>JAKBCX010000159.1 GCA_021807465.1 Pseudomonadota bacterium
GGGGCGTTAGCTCCCAAAAAACATAAAACGACCCCGCCAATACAGCTAAAACATGCCCGCGCCCAGAGGACAGAACGTTAATTGCACGCGAAAAATTAAGGTTTTCCGAAGAAATGGCGCGGTTCTGCCTCAGGCGGCGCGCGGGCGGGCGCCGAAGATGGCGCTGCCGACGCGCACATGGGTGGCCCCGGCTTGTATGGCGGCCTCGAAATCGCCCGACATGCCCATGGAGCGCACGGGCAGGCCGTGCGTATCGGCCATGGCGGCGAGGCGCTGGAAATAGGGCAGCGGGTCCTCGCCCTCGGGCGGTATGCACATAAGCCCGGCCAGGCTGGCGCCGAAGCGCGCGCGCATGGCGCGAATGAAATTATCCGCACCGGCAAGGGCGATGCCGGATTTCTGGGGTTCGTCACCAATGTTCACCTGCACCAGCAATTCGGGCAGGCGGCCTTGTTTTTGCGCGGCATTCTCAATGGCATCGGCCAGGCGCGGGCGGTCCAGGCTGTCTATGGCATCGGCCAGTTGCACGGCCTGCGCCGCCTTGTTGGTTTGCAGCCCGCCGATGATGCGCAGCTTGGCCCCCGGCAGCGGGAATTTCTGCGCCGCCTCCTGCACGCGGTTTTCGCCGAATATGGTCTGCCCCGCCGCCAGCGCGGCGCGCACTGCTTCTATGCCATGGGTTTTGCTGACGGCGACGAGGGTGATTCCGCCCGGGTCGCGCCCGGCGGCCCGCGCCGCGGCTTCAATGCGGCGCAGGATGGTTTTCAGGTTCGCGGCGATCACGCTAGGGTCGGCCATGGATGCAGCGTTACTGGCCTGGGGGCGCGCGGTAAAGCGCCCTGGCGCATTGCCGCCTTTATGGTTTTTCACGGATCAGGCGCGCCTGCCGGACCCGCTGCCCGTGATTGCCCAGCTGCCGCGCGGGTTGTGCGGCGTGGTGTTCCGGCACGATGGCGCGGCGGACCGTGCGGCGCTGGCGCGGCGCGCGGCCGCGCTCTGCCGGGCGCGGCGCCTTATATTAGTGGTGGCGGGCGATGCGCGCCTAGCGGCGGCCTTGCGGGCCGGGCTACATTTGCGTGGCGGGCGGCGCGGCGCGCTGCCTTTGCCGGGGATTGTGACATCCTCGGCCCATACGGCGAGCGATGTGGCGCGGGCGCGCCGGGCCGGGGCGGATATTATTTTCATCTCTCCGGCCTTTGCCACCAAGAGCCATATTGGCGCCCAAGGGCTGGGTATGCTGGGCTGGCGCCGCCTCGCGCGGCTGGCCGGGCCGGCACGTTGCGCGGCGCTGGGCGGCATTACCGGGCGCAGCGTGCGCAGCTTGAGAAAAATCTGCGCCATGGCCGGGGCGATAGAAGCATTTATTCCTGATTAGCAATCACTTTGACGCCCCCGGAATGGATGCGATTCATGCCTGGGAAAATTTATAAAATTTCCTATAGAGATAGTATATATATAACAGCTAAAACTGTCATAAAACTGACATAATAAGGATTTTACTAAAGTTTTTTTCGTAAAATTTCATACTAATGTCATATACATGTTGCGGCCAAGCCACAGTAACGCCGAAATGGCCGTAAGCGGGCTGTGAAGCATTGCCTCCTCTTTCAGGTGCAGTCTTAAGGGGCGCGAGCGTTCGGCCGCACGGCCGCGACGGTTGGGCCGGAGGCGGCTCTTTCGAGGCTCTAACGACACGAATGCCGGGCTACCGGCGATCTAGGAGATGAATTTCATGCGCAAGCTTCTTCTTTCCACTGTTGCCGCCGCGGGCACTCTGCTCTCCGCTGGCGCGGCACATGCTCAGGCGGCCAAGCCGGTCGCGCCCGGCACTGTCCAGGTGCATCTGAATGGTTATTTGCAGTACATGCTTGGCGTTGTCGGCGGCAACGGCATGAGCGGCGGCTCCGGCGCCACTGCCTGGAAGAACAACTCGCTCGGCACCATTGGCGATGTCCGCCTGTATCCGGGCTTCGACGGCATGACCACGAACGGTATTGCCTACGGCGCCCAGGTTGAGCTGCGCACCGCGCTAAGCAGCGCGAATGGCAGCGGCGTGAATGGTAACGATGCATCCGGCAACGGTGTGAACGGGCTGTATGTCCGCCGTGCTTATGGCTACCTCGGCACCACCAACTACGGCTATGCCCGCTTCGGCCAAACCGATGGCGCCTTCACCCTGATGCAGTATGGCGTGATCGAGCAGTTCGGCGATGGCGCCCAGTGGACCGCTGATGGTGGCCTGATCAACCTGCTGCCGTCTGGCCATCCGGGCAACTTCATCTATGCCGACCAGGGCTCGCTGTATACGACCGACAAGATCGTTTACATCTCCCCGTCCATCCAGGACCCCGTGCTGGACGGCAAGTTCGGCTTTATCGTGAGCTTTGAGCCGAACTCCAACGGCATCAAGGAAGGCGCTTCGGCTATTTCCAGCTCGAGCAGCGAGCTGAACAACTCCGTCGCCGGGGGCAGTGCCAGCCGCCGCCGCAACACGTTTGACGCGATGGCTGGTTACGAAGTTAAGGCTGGTGTCACCGATACCAAGCTTTCGGTTGGTTATCTGCGCTCCTCGCCGCTGGGCAACACCACCGGTGCGCAGGCCTATTCGCCGATGGGCGTGTTCCAGGCTGGTATCCAGACCACCGTCACCGGCCTGTTCACCAACACCGACAACATCACGCTGGGCGCCAACATCAAGACCGGTTCTCTGGTCGATGGGTATCAGTTCAAGAAGAAGGGCGGCCGTAATGCCATGGCCTATATCGTTGGCGCGTCTTACGTGAACGGACCCTACGCGCTGGGCGCTTCGTTCTTCGACAGCCAGGAAGCCAACGGCAAGGTGGGCGCCGAGGTTCAGGGCCATACGCTGAGCGAATACGGCGTGGCCGTGGGCGCCAACTATGTGGTTGCCAAGCCGATGAGCCTGTTCGTGCAGTATATGTACGGCAACGTGCACGGCTCCACCTCCACCACCCTGCCGAGCGGCAATTCCCACGCCCAGGGCGTGGCCGCCGGTGCCACCATCAAGTGGTAAACGCTTAAGCCCGGCTTGCTGGGTAAGGGGGTGGCGGGGCAATCCGCCACCCTTTTTTATGCTCTATTCCCGCCTGCCCTTGGCGGATGAACGTGCTGCGGCTAAACAGCTTGCAGTTTTGCGCCTTGGAGAGTCGACTTGCAGCGTTTTGGAAAAATTGCCGTGTCTGCCACCCTGGCCGTGAGCCTGTTGAGCCTTAGTGCCTGTGGCGGCGGGGTTAAGACCTCTCAGGCGAGTATTAACGACCCCACGCTTAACCAAGGCGTGCCGCCGCAGCAGGCGGGCGCGGATAGCTCTGGGTCTTTCTCCTGGGTGTTCGGCAAGGGTTCGTCCAGCACCAATGGCCAGGCCACCCAGATTCAGGTGAACGCCTATTTGTGGCGCGCCGCGCTGGATACGCTCTCCTTCATGCCGCTGGTCTCGGCCGACCCATTTGGCGGGGTTATCATCACCGATTGGTATTCGCCGCCCGGCACGCCGGGCGAGCGCTTCAAGGTGAACGCTTATATTCTCAGCAAACAGCTCACCGCCAATGCCGTTCAGGTGAGCGTGTTCCACCAGGTGCAAACTGGCTCCGGCTGGGTGGATGCGCCGGCCGACCCGTCTTTGGCCAATGGGCTGGAGGACCGGATTCTGGCCCGTGCCGCCGATTTGCAGGCCGCCGCGCAGAATACCCAATAAGGTATGCCCGCGGGCTTCGCCGCGTTTTTTGCCGATTATAGAGCTGCTGCATAATGCGTGGCGCCTTTACCGTCGGGCTTTGGACGATGGCGAGCCGCATTCTCGGCTTCGCGCGCGATATACTGATTGCCGCCATACTGGGCACCGGCCCTATCGCCGATGCCGCCTTTGTGGCGCTGCGCCTGCCCAATTTATTCCGCCGCCTGTTTGGCGAGGGCGCCTTCAACGCAGCCTTCGTGCCCGCTATTTCCGCCATTCTGCATAAGGAAGGCATGGAGGCCGCCACCGGCTTTGCCGAGGAGGCCACGGCGGTAATGGCGTTCTGGCTCGGCGCTCTCACCATTCTGGGTGAAGTTTTCATGCCCTGGGTGCTGTATGTGCTAGCGCCTGGTTTTGCCAGTAATCACGCCAAGTTCACCCTGGCCGTGGCGCTTACGCGCATCATGTTCCCGTATCTGTTCTTCGTGTGTCTAACAGCCCTGTTCTCGGGCGTGCTGAATGCCATGGGGCGGTTTGCGGCGGCGGCGGCGGCGCCGGTATTGTTCAACCTGTTTTCCATAGGGTTTCTGCTGGGGCTTTCGCCCTATATGCCCAATCCGGGCTATGCTTTTGCCTGGGGCGTGAGTGCCTCTGGCATTGCCCAGCTTGCCCTGGTGTTTTGGGATATTCGCCGCGCCGGGATGCGCTTTACGCTGCCGCGCTTGCGCTTCTCGCCGAGAATCAGGGCGCTGTTCCGGCGCATGGGGCCGGCCTTGGTGGGGGCAGGGGTCACCCAACTTAACTTGTCGATCGACATTATTATCGGCACGCTGCTGCCTGCCGGGTCTGTTTCAATTCTTTACTATGCCGACCGCGTGAACCAATTACCGCTGGGCGTTATTGGCACGGCTGTGGGTACGGCGCTGCTGCCAGCGGTGACAAAGCATATAGCGCTTGGCGAGGACGGGGCGGCCATGGGGGCGATGAACCGCGCCACCGAAACCGTGCTGATGCTGACCCTGCCCGCGGCTATCGGGCTTTCCCTGGCGGGCAAGCAGGTGATGGATGTGCTGTTCGTGCGCGGGGCGTTTACCGAGCATAATGCCATATTGGCGGGGCATTCCCTGGCGGCGTTTGCCATTGGCCTGCCTGTTTTCGCGCTAGTGAAAGTGTTTACTCCCGGTTTTTATGCGCGGGGCGATACGATGACGCCGCTGAAAATCGGCAT
>JAKBCX010000160.1 GCA_021807465.1 Pseudomonadota bacterium
TCGGCCTTACGGGTGAACTCTCCAGCGCCATATTGCGCCAATCCTGCCGCGATGCGCGGCACTGGCCGGATGATATTTGCGTGGCCGTGAACATCTCGCCCTTCGAGCTGAAGGACGAGGCATTCCCGGTGCGCATCACCAACATCCTGCAAGCGGAAGGGCTGGCGCCCAACCGGCTGGAGGTAGAGATTACCGAAAGCGCCCTGGTTTCCGATCTGCCTGCCGCCAAGGCCATTCTCAACGCGTTGCAGGCCAATGGCATCACCATCAGCCTCGATGATTTTGGCACCGGCTATTCCAGCCTGTACCATCTGCGCGAGCTGAAATTCGACAAGGTGAAGATCGACCGCTCTTTCGTCCAGGCCATGCGCGGCAATGCCGAGAGCGAGAAGATCATCGACGCCATTCTCGGCCTCACCGGCAGCCTGCGCTTGCCTACCGTGGCGGAGGGGATCGAGGACCTGCCCACATTGCGCATGCTCACGGCCAAGGGCTGCGAGCTGGGGCAGGGCTATTATTTCGGCAAGGCCGTGCCGGCGGAGGCGGTGAGCAGCCTGCTCGCGCGCGGGGTGGAGGCCGTGCCGGCAGCGTGACTGGCGGTCAGGCCGGCGGCAGATGCCACCGCAACCCGGCGGGTGCGGCCAGCAGCACAAACTGCCGCGCCTTGTGCCAGAAGGCCGAGAGCAGCAGCAGCGCCGCCCCCGCCACCAGGGCCGTGTAGGCCAAATTCGGGCCAATCATGCCCGAGGCCTTCAACACGCTGGAGAGTGCAAACAGCACATAGCCCAACGCCGAGACCAGCAGCGCTCGGCGGTCCACCAGCAGGGCGATAAGCCCGAGTGCCAGATAGATGAGAATGGCGAGTACCGCCCGCCCTTCGCCCTGCGCGCCGCCATGCAGCAGCCCCAGCAGGTAGAATAGCGGATGCACCAGCATGGGCGCGGCCAGAAGATGCAGCCAGAAGGCCACATCGCTGCGTCCGGTTTTGCGGGCCAAATCCGTCATGTCCCAGCGCAGCCCCAGGGCGAAAATGCCGCAGCCCGCGGCAAAGAGCAGCCAAGGCCAATGCGCCTGCAGCGCGGGCGCCGCCGTTAGCAGTACGGCAATAAAGAGAAGCGCCACCAGCGCCGCCCCGGCGGCAACAGTAATGGGCACATGAAAGCGCCGCCAATGCAGCCACATGGCCAGCGCCATCAGCCCCGCGGCGCCCGTCAGGCATAGGGCCAGTACCGGGCTGTCCAGCCCCATGCGCAGCCCGTGCACGCCGCTAATCTCGCCAGCCGCCCAAAGCAGCAGCGCGGCCACGCCCCAGGCATAGGTGAGCAGCAGCAAAATGCTGGGCAGCGCCATGTGGCGTTTGCGGGTGAAGAATTCGGCCAGCCCCCAGGAGCAGAGCGCCACCAGCGCGCTTTTAGCCGGCAAGGTTCCGGCGCTGAAGGCAATCGCCCCCAGCACCAGGGCAATGGCAATGGACACGAAAATATCATTAAAGCCGGTGAGCAGCCGCACATATTCCTCATCCACCGCCGGCGCGGTTCTCTGTGCGGCGATAAAGGCGCGGAATTTTGCCGCTATTGCGGCCGGAAGCACGCCCGCCGCCACGGCGGCATCGATATCTGATTCGCTATACATGCGCTTTGCCTAGAACAAGCTGAGAGCCGCGCATAGCGGCCCGCGCGAGGAAGTTTTTGTTTTGTACCCGTGATATTTAGTTACCTTCCTTTAATCGGCCTCGTTTACCTTTTGCGAACAGGTTCCGGGGGAAGCCGGCGCTTGCGCGGCACGAGAAATTGGCGGGGTGGGAACGGCCGATGATACAGACCATAATCGAACAGTCCGGGCGGTGGTTTGTGCAATATAATCTGCCGCTTATCGGGCTGGCCCTGCTGGTTGGCGCCGCGGGGGCGTATCTCATCGCGGTGCTGGCGGCCAGGGGGCTTACCGCGGGCGCGGGGCGGCGCTGGATGTGGCTGTTGCTGCTGGCTCCCAATTTCGCCGCCACCATTTGGGCCACGCATTTCATCGCCCTGCTCGCCACCGTGCCGGGGCCACTTTTTTTCCAAACTTTTTTTCATACCTCTCTGCTTCTGCTTGGCGCCATGGCTGTTGTCATGCCGCCGCTGGCGCTCATGCTGTTTTATCCGCGCGGCCGCTTCACGCCGTTGCTGGCGGGCGCGGGAGTGGGCCTGATGATCGGCTCCATGCGGTTCTCGGGCATGAGCGCCATGGGTTTTTGCGGTGTGGCGGGCTGCGCCACCCATGCCGGCCCGTTGGCCATGGCGCTGGGGGGCGGGTTTGCCGCTCTGGCTGTGCGCGTACTTACCCGGCCAGAGAGCAAGCCGCGCCTGGTGCATGCCACGCTGGCGCTGGCGGCGGCCATTTGCAGCGTGCAGCTCATCGCCTTAAGGGGGGCTGCGCCGCTTACCGGCGGCAATCCTTCAGCCGTGGCGATTCTCGTTTCCTTTGTCAGCGGCGTGCTGCTTTTCTCATCCTGCATCGCTGCCATTGCCGACCGAAAACTCGCCCTGATGACCCAGGTTCAGGCCGAGGCGCTGAATTATTTTGCGACCCATGACGAGCTGACGCGCCTGGCCAACCGGCGGCAATTATGCACGGGCATGGCGCGCTTGCAGCGTCAGCCCGGCAGGCGCTTTGCGTTGCTTTACATAGACATAGACCGGTTTAAGCCCATAAATAGCCTGTTTGGCCATGCCACCGGCGATAAATTGCTGCTTCAAGCCGCAACACGGCTGCAGGCGCTGGTGGAACCGGGTGATATTTTGGCGCGGCTGGGGGGCGATGAATTTGCCCTGCTGCGCCCCCTGCCTGAGGCAGGGCCGGAAACGGCATTGGCGGAGCGCATCGTTCAGGCCATGGCCGAGCCGTTCCGGCTGGAGGAGGGGCCGATGCGCACGGGTGCCAGCGTTGGGCTGGTGGTGTGGGGCGGCACGGCGGCGGAAGCCCCGGAAACCCTGCTGGGGCAGGCGGACATGGCGCTCTCTTTGGCTAAGCAGCGGGGCGGCGGACAAGTTTGCCTCTACACGGCGGAAATGAGCACACATATCGCCATGCGCCGCCAGCTGGAGCGTGACCTTGGCGCCGCGATCGCGCGCGGGGAGATGTTTCTGCATTTCCAGCCGCTTTGCGCCGCCAATGGCACGCCGCGCGGGTTTGAGGCGCTGTTGCGCTGGCAGCACCACGAGCGCGGCATGATTAGCCCGGCGGAATTCATCCCCTTCGCTGAGCGCTCTGGCCAGATACACGCCATCGGCATGTTCGTGTTGGAACAGGCCTGCCGCGCCGCCGCCGCCTGGCCGGGCGATTTGCGCGTGGCTGTTAATATTTCCGCCGTGCAGCTGGGCGGCGATGGGCTGTTTGACGCCATAAAGGAGGTTCTTAAACGCACTGGCCTGCCGCCCCGCCGCCTGGAGCTGGAAATTACCGAAAGCGCGCTTATCGAGGATGCGGGGCGTGTGAGCAGGCTGCTGCGCGATATGCACGGTTACGGGCTGCAACTGGCCATAGATGATTTTGGCACGGGGTACTCCAACCTCAGCCATTTGCGCGATTTTTGCGCCGGACGGCTGAAGATTGACCGTTCCTTCATCTCCGGCCTTCGTGGCGATTCCGATGCCGCCAGCATTGTGCGCGCCATTGCCGGGCTGGGCCATGCGTTGAACATGCAGGTGCTGGCCGAAGGCGTGGAGACAGAGGGCGAGTTGCGCCTGGTGCGCGCCATGGGCTGCGACGAGGTGCAGGGTTATTACCTTGCCCGCCCCATGCCCGAGGCCGAGATTATGCCCTGGCTGGCCCAGGCAAGGCGTCCCTTGCCGCAGGCGCTGGTATTTACAGGGTAGAGGCCGCTAATCTTCCGTAATCACCTGGCGCAGCAAGCGGCGTTTAGTGTCGTAAAACCCCATCTTGCGGTACAGGCCGTAGGCGCGCTCATTATGCTCTTCTACTTCCAGCAGCAAAACGCGGATGCCCAGTTCTAGGGCTGCATCAATGGCAAGCTGCACGGCCTTGCGCCCTAGCCCGTGGCCGCGCAGCCGGGGGAGCAGGTAAATATCGTCGATAAACCCATCTATGCCGCCATTCTCCACGCTGTAGCCCAGCGTGAGCACGAAAAACCCGGCGGGTTCGCCACCATATTCCAGCATATAGGCGGGGGCCAGAGGCTCGCCCTGGCACACATGGGTGATGGTGGCCTCGCCCGCCGCATCCAGCGGTGAGCCGTCCTCGATATGAAAATCCCGGCACATTTGCAGGAAGGTCTCAGTGTCGTCCGGCGTTGCACGCCGCGTGGTCAGGCTCATTTTAGCTCCGGGGCCGTCATTCTCTGTTCGGCGGCGTCCAGCAGGCTCTCGGCGCCGGATTGCATGAGCATCCGCAGCAGCCCGCGCCCCTTGCGCGGGCGCAGCCATTCGGGCTTGGCCTTGGGGCCGGCCAGATCCTTCACCAGGCTAGGCACATCGCCGTACCCATCGATCAGGCCCAAAGCCAGGGCGTTCTGGCCCAGCATGTAGCCGCCATCGAAAATCTGTTCGTCCGGGGCATGCAGCCGGCTGCCGCGCCTCTCGCGCACCCAGGCTTTGAACATCTCATGCGCCTCATCCAGCAAGGCGCGGGTAAAGGCCACGTCTTCCGCCCGTTCGGGCGTGAACATATCCCCCCGCCGCTTATTGGCGCCGGCCGTATAAACGCGGCGCGTAATGCCGTGCCGGGCAATGAATTCATCCAGCCCGAACCCGCCCGTGACCACGCCGATGGAACCGACGATGGAAAGCCGGTTGGCGAGAATCCGGTCCGCCGCGCAGGCCAGCCAGTATCCGCCCGAGGCTCCGGCATCGCCGATAACAGCCGTCACGGCCACTTTATGCTCATCTGCCGCGCGGCGTATGGCCTGGCCGATAAG
>JAKBCX010000161.1 GCA_021807465.1 Pseudomonadota bacterium
GCGGTGTTGTGGTCGGCCATGTGGCCAGCGAGACTCTGGACCCGAATACTTACGCGGCGATCGTGCGGCTTTCGATCAACGATAATGTTCAGGTGCCGGAAGATAGCAGCGCGTCTGTTACATCGGACGGGTTGCTGGGTAATTCCTATATTGCCATAGGTCCTGGCGGGTCCAACACCATGCTTAAGCCGGGGCAGAGCTTCCAGGTGACGCAGTCGGCGATCAATATCGAGGATCTTTTGGGCAAATTCATTTTCTCGTTGGGGAATGGAAAATCAGCTAAAGCTGCCTCAGGCGCCATGCCGGATGACGGCGGCGCATCTGACAATCCTGCGGATGTGAAGTGATGCGCTGGCTGGTGCTTTTCGGTGTGTCTCTCCTTTCCATAGGAACCGCCTGGGCGCAAAATGGCGGTAGTGAGATTGTTGTTCCGCCGGCACCAGTACTAACGCCCGAGGCGCCGCAGCCACCAACTCCGGTTCAGCCGCCTGCACAGCAGCCTCCCCCAGGGCTGGTACCGGTTCAGCCGCCTGCCGAGGGGGATGCGGCGGCGCCTGCAACGCCGGGTGGTTCTGCGCCGGCAACCGCAAATCAGCCTCCTCCGCCTGATGTTGCGCCCCCGCCTTCCACTGACTGGACACAAAACACTACAGCCACGCTTGGTGTGCTTAACAAGGTGGATGGCAGCACTTCGCAATTAACCTTGGCCGTAGGCGGGCCAGCGCAAACCTCGGGCGATTTGAGCGTCAGTGTCCAAGCCTGCCTTACGCGTCCGGCTGGGCAACTGCCTGATTCGGCGGTTTTTGTAACCGTAACGCCCGTGCCGCAGGGGGGGGCGCCAATTTACCGTGGTTGGATGCTCCATTCGGCGCCGGGTGCGGCATTTGCGGGCAATGCCGGGCAGACCTTCCGGGTTATTGGCTGTTCATGAATTGTGTCCCCCACTTAAGGGGATAGCCAAGTATACAAAAACCCCCGGCAGTTGTCTGCCGGGGGTTTTTGTATCGAAGCGTCTTCAGTGCTCTGGGGCGATGCTGGCCACAGCTGTTGCTGCTGGCGGTGCTTGGTCGGTCACGAAATGGTCCAGATCACTGGGGTTTTTAAGGGCAAGAACGGCCCCGAATTCCGCGTTACTGTTTAGGCAAAAGAGCGACCCTTGGGCGATGCCGGCATCAGCCTGGTTGTTGGCCAGCAGTGTTACGAACGTATCTTCCATTTTTTGTCCGCTATAGGGGCCGCTGGCCTTGCGGAAATAGGCGTCCATCGTGTGCTGCGCGGCCAGGATATGTGGCTGGAAGGTAGTCATGAATGCGTCGTATTCTTCCTGCTGGTTGCAGGATAGAGCGGCCACCATCAGGGCAGATTTCAGGCTGATGAGGTTAAAGGCCTGCTGAACACGCTCAGCGTCGGCGGATGAGAATTTGATTCTCGGGGAAACGGGCGGCGGTACGGTAACAGCGACGGGGTAGATATGCCCAACAGGAGCCGGTGGCGGCAGGCTGGCTTGTTTGCTAGGGGCATTGGCACAGCCGGCGAGCAGCAGCGCAATACCGCCTAGGGATAGATTGAGTTTACCGCGTGTACCGGCCAGGCATTTATTTTGCACCACAGAATCCTTGTATCCACAAACGTTCAGCTGGCCTCTCTTACAAAAATTCTTGCCTTCCGCCAAGTTGCAAGTACTTTAGAGATGGTCGTCTAAGTATTTGTAAATAAAAAATTTTGTATTTAGCTCTCCGGCTGATTTTCAAAGCTTGGCCACGCGCAGGGTGTTGGTGGTGCCAGGGCGCCCGAATGGTACACCAGCCACGACGATAATTTCCTCCCCCTTCCTGGCAAAGCCATCCAGCCTGGCCACGGTCTGGGCGTGCTCAATGGCTTGGGTCATCGAGCTGGCGGCTACAGTTGTTACGGCATGCACCCCCCAGACAGCAGCCAGGCGCCTGGCCACGGTCACGCTGGTGGTTAGCCCGATAATCGGGCAATCAGGCTTCTCGCGTGCCACGCGCAAGGCCGTGGAGCCAGACTCAGTCAGTGCCACTATGGCCTGTGCGCCGATGGTATGCGCCACTTGGACAGATGCAGCGGCAATGGCGTCGGCAGAAGAATGTTCCGGTTGAGGCCGTTTTGTGTCCAGCCCCAGGCGCCAATCGGCATCACGCTCCACGCGGGTAATAATGCGGTCCATCATGTTCACAGCTTCACGCGGATATTGCCCTGCGGCACTCTCGGCCGAAAGCATCACGGCATCGGCGCCGTCGTAAACCGCATTCGCAACGTCCGACGCCTCGGCGCGCGTAGGCGCGGGGGATGTAATCATGCTCTCGAGCATTTGCGTTGCCACGACCACGGGCATGCCGCGTTGCTGAGCGGCACGCAGGATGCGTTTCTGCGCGATGGGAACTTCCTCGGGCGGCAGCTCCACGCCAAGGTCGCCACGCGCGACCATAACGGCATCGGCACGGTTCAGAATCGCATCGAGATTATCCAAAGCCTGCGGCTTTTCCAGTTTGACCATAATGGCCGCGCGGCCCGCCGCCAATGTCTTGGCTTCGTCCACATCTTCGGGGCGCTGCACAAAGGACAAGCCGATGTAGTCGATACCGAGCGGCAGAACGAAATCGAGATCTGCGCGGTCTTTGGCTGTTAGGGCCGGAATTGGCAGAACCACATCGGGCACATTCACACCTTTGCGGTCGGAGAGTACGCCGCCATGGACAACGGAGGTCAGCAAGTGATCGGCTCGTTTCCGTAATATACGCAGACGCAGCTTGCCGTCATCCAGCAGTAGGGTGGCGCCGATCTCCGCGGCTTGAATGATTTCAGGATGCGGCAGGCAGACGCGCCGGGAGTCTCCTGGAAGCGGGTTCATATCGAGAATGAATTCCTGCCCTGCCTGCAGTTGCACCCGGCCGGACTGAAATTTGCCGACGCGCAATTTTGGTCCCTGCACATCGGCAAGAATACCGATGGGGCGCCCCTTTTTCTTCTCGATGGCGCGTATCATTTCGATCCGTGCCGCGTGTTCCTCGTGCGCGCCGTGGGAGAAATTCAACCGGAACACATCGGCGCCAGCCTGGAACAGGTGCAGTATCATCTCGGGCGTGTCGCTGGCCGGCCCCAGCGTGGCGATGATCTTGGTCCGGCGGTGGCGGCGAAGCCGTTCAGTCATGCAAACCTCATGTAATCAAGATGGCGCGAAAATCATTTACATTCGTGAGGGTGGGGCCGGTAATGACCAAATCATCCAGCGCGGCGAAAAAGCTGTAGCTGTCATGGTTGCTCAGAAAGCGCGCCGCATCCAGCCCAGATGCTTTGGCGCGGGCCATCGTATCAGGTCCGATGATGGCGCCCGCGGCATCCTCGGTGCCATCTATACCATCTGAATCGGCGGCCAAAGCCCAGACGTTGCTGGCGCCATTCAGGGTTAAGGCGAGGCTGAGAAGGAATTCGGTGTTGCGGCCGCCGCGCCCTACGTTGGTGGTGCCGATGGTCACAGTGGTTTCACCGCCAGAGAGCAGCAGTTTAGGGCCTTGGCTGTGTAAGGCCAGAGCGGCTTGCAGGCGCCCTAGTTCGGCCGCTTCGCCCTCTAGTGCATCACCCAGAATTTCAACCTGAATCCCCGCCTCGCGCGCGGCCGCTTCAAGCGAAAGGCGAGGGGTGGCAATTAGCCGGTAATCGGCGCCAGGTGTCCAAGTGGGGCCGGAGCCGATGATGGCGGGATCGTCACCGGGTACATCGGATATAGCCAATGTCACCAGCCGTGCTGGAGCACAGGCTGCGGCCAGTTTGCCCCCCTTAATGGCCGAGAGCGTTTTGCGGACGCGGTTTATAGTACCGATGGGGGCGCCGGAGGCCAGCAATGCCCGGTTGACCAGAATTTTATCTTGTAACGTCAATCCCGGGGCTGGCAGCGCCATAACGGCCGAGGCGCCGCCGGAAATTAATGCAACCACTTGATCCTCTGGGCGCAACCCCGTTACGGCGGCTAAAATTTCGCGTGCAGCGGCCTCGCTGGCGGCATCGGGTACTGGGTGAGCGGCCTGCAGCACACGGATTTTTTGTGTTGGCACTTCATGCCCGTAGCGTGTCACCACAACGCCTTCAAAATCTGCTTCGGACCAGGCTTTTTCTAGTGCCGCAGCCATGGAGGCAGCGGCTTTGCCTGCACCGATGATGACATTGCGCCCCCGCCCTGGCTTGGGCAGGTTGGGGGGCACGCAAAGTGCTGGGCTGGCGGCGGCAATCGCCGCACCATATATTTGGCGCAGGAAGTTGGCGTTGGCATCCTCCACAGCGCCTGTATGAGCAGGAGAGCGTTCATGAGCAACCCCGGGCTGGACGAACCAACCACTGAAAAGCTGGAAGCCGCTGCTTTTCGCGCCCTGGTGGCGCATTTGCAGCAGCGTACAGATGTGCAGAACATCGACATGATGAATCTCGGCGGGTTCTGCCGCAACTGCCTTTCACGCTGGTACCGCGAGGCGGCCGAAGGGATGGGGATCGCGCTGACAGACCCCGAGGCGCGGGAAATTATTTACGGCATGCCGTATAAAGAGTGGCAGGCGCGCCACCAGACTCAGGCCAGCCCGGAAGCCCTTGCGAAATTTAAGGAAACCTCGGGCCATTGACGGCAACCGAGAGCAGGCTTTATCCCCTCTCTCCCTTTCAAGATCAGGAGCAGATTCATGGCGCTGGACGCGACGGAAGATAAGCCGACCAACATTGCGGGCGAGCGTCTGCGCAGCATAATCGAGCGCATCGAGCGCCTTGAGGAAGAGCGGAAGGCCTTGGCCTCTGACATAAAGGACATCTATTCAGAGGCAAAATCCGCGGGGTTCGACGTGAAGGTGATTCGCCAGCTCATCCGTATCCGCAAGCAGGAGCCGGCGGAGG
>JAKBCX010000162.1 GCA_021807465.1 Pseudomonadota bacterium
ACCGCTAGGAGAGTTGATGCCAAGACAATGGGCGTTAACCGGAAATAGCGTTTGAGCGCCCCGGCCCTGAGATCATTTTTTATTCCAAATTTAGCATATTTAAGAACTAAAACGTAACCACTTAAAACAAAGAAAATGGCTACGGAAAAATCGCCGTTAAATACCCGGCGGTAAATCTGCCATCCTAATGTAGCTTGCGTATAGAGGCCATTAGGCGAAAAAACTGTGCCAAAAAAAGCGTCCATATGAAATAGGACAACAATTAAGGCGGCGATACCGCGCAGACCATCAAGGCTTTTAACATGCTGCATCGGTTGCGTACTCAATCGCTTGCAACCATCGCTGGCGGGGCACTCTTGGCCAGCAGCCAGGCCCGCGCCAAAAACAGCGCCGTGCGCGGGCCGCGCCGGGCGGCCAATGCCAGCATCTGCGGCACGCTCATATAGCGGCGGTGGCCAAACATATCATGCGCCGCCAGCGCCTTGTACCTCCCGGCAAACGCCTTGCCCATGCGCGTCAGCGCCCATAAATGCGTGTTGAGCTTGGTGGCGAACAAAGCGCGTTCCAGCTCCGCATCCGCCCAAATGCCCACATGCTGTTCCAGCCAGTCGAAAATGGGGAAATGCACAAACAGCTTGGCATCGCTTGCAGCAACGTCCTGGCCGGGGCGCTCCAGCCGGTAATTATAATAGCAATCCGGCAGAATAGACATGCGCTTGGCCCGGGCCAGTGCCTCGAACTGGAAGGGCAGGTCGTCGAAACGGCGGATATGCTCGGGAAATTTAATGCCATTGCCAAGCAAAAACTCGCGCCGGTACAGCCGCCGCCATATAGTGGGCTTCACGCTCAAAAAATCACGCGGGCTATTCGCCAGCCCTTGTATCTCACGCGGTCTCGCCCCCCAGGCGGTAGAAAAATCGGCCTTGGTGCCTGTTGCCTCGTAAATCTCGGTATAGCCGCATTGCGAGATTTCCGCCGCATACAGCGTGGCGGAGCGGTAAAGCGCCTCAAACATCGGCGTTTCCACCCAGTCATCGCCATCCACAAACCCCACATATTCGCCCCGCGCCGCCATAAGCCCGGCATTGCGGGCCGAGGCGCAGCCGCCATTGGGCTTGTGGATTACGCGGATGCGGCCAGGAAAGTGCGCCGCCCATTCATCCAGCTTTTCGCCCGTGGCATCGGGCGAGCCATCATCCACGGCGATAATTTCCAGAGATTCGATGCTCTGCCGGGTCAGCGTGTCCATGCAATGGTCCACCCAGGCCAGCACCTTATAACAAGGCACCACCACCGAAACCTCAACCTCGGGCGGCCCGCCGCGTCCACTTAACGGCGGCGCATGTCCCACCAGGCGCCAGAAAAAACTGCCCGCATGGCGGCGGCAAAAGCGGACAAGCTCCAGCGGGTCGGCATCGGCGGAATCAAATTCCCCCGCAATATGCGCCACATCGTGCTGGGTGAGCAGGTCTTGCACCATGTCCCAGCTAAACGCGCCAATATCCACGCGCACATAGCCTATCTTGGCCCGTGCGGGAAACGCCTCGGCCAGAGAGGCCGTCAGGCATAGCCGGTCCCCAGCCCGCGCGCCGATGAAAGCCGCCACTTCGCCGCGCCGTAATGCATTTGGTTCCACAACCACAATGCGCGTGTGCGGCGCCCGTTCCAGCAGGCGCAAAATTTCCAGCCCCGAGCGCGCGCCCAGCAGTAGCGCCGTGCCGCGCGGATCGTCCGGCCCCAGCATAAGCCCGAAGAAATTGTTTTCCAGCCGCCAGAAATCATCTCCCAGCAGCGGCGAGGTATATGGTCCGGCGAGGTTGCGCGCCAGGTTTAAGGTTTCCGGGTGCCTAAGCATGAATCTATCTCTTTCAGGAGCGGCCAAGCCGCATGGGCCGGCGGATAAAATTGCCCAGGCGCCATTTTAGCGTGCGCAAAGCCGCATGCCGCGCCGCACGGCCATGTTGCCGGTGGCAGAGCAGCACCAGGGCGCTTTTCAGCCGAGGGCGGCGCCTGGCGGCACTGTCCACAAGCAGCCCCTCGGCGCGGGCGGCCAGGGCGTTCATAATCAACCGCTCCCGCTCATCCAGCGCGGCGGCTTCAGCCATGGGCCAGAGCGATGCAGGTACAACCCCGCCCAGCAGGGCGCAGGCTTCGGCAAAAAACCGGGCGCGGTCTTTATTCAGCGTATGCGTGCCGCACCAATAAATCATGCGGCACGCCATGGCGGTCATCTGCGCCATGCCCTTCGCATCAACCCCCTTGGCGCACTCAAACGCCAAAGCCACGGATTCCAAAATATCGAACCGCTTGGCGCTTTTTTGGTCGGTTATCTTGCCGTTACGGTTAACACGGTAGAAATAGCCGGTGGCATTCATCAGCAGCACCCGGCGCGCCACGGCCAGCGCGTGCACATGCACGGGGAAATCTTCAAAATGCAGCCCGGAGGGAAAAGTTAATTCGTGCTCCAGCATGAAACTGCGCCGTAACAGGCGCGTATTGGCGTTTGGCTCAAGGCGGAACAGCAGCGGCTCGCTCAGCCCGTTCACTATCTGGCAGCGCTCATGCCTGAGAATATCGTGCCACGCGCAAGCATCGTAAAAATCGTGTGCTTCTTCACTCACGCTGTCGAACACAACGGAGCGGCACATGGCCATGTCACAATCGCGCTCCAGGGCAAGCCGTGCCATTTTCACGTAAACCGCAACATCCAGCCGGTCATCGCTGTCGCAAAACCCAACAAAACTGCCGGTGGCCAATGCCAGCCCCGCCATGCGCGCGGCCGAGAGGCCGGCGTTTTTCTGGCGGATAACCCGCACGGGCACGTCATGCGCATCTATCCAGGCATCTATCGCCTGGGCGCTGCCGTCAGTCGAGCCATCATCGACGATGATGATCTCCACATCCCGCCCGCCATAAGCGGCAATCGAGTTCAGCGTCTCGCCCAGATACGCCTCGGTATTAAACACCGGAACGATGAAGGAAATAAGGCATTGCCCATCCGCCGCGCTTATTTGCCGCGCCGGCTGGATAGAAATTTCGTCAACTGAATTCATCATGATATTAATGTGGCTCAATTGCGTGGTACGAGAGGAAGGTCAAGAGGATGCGGCTCAAGATCAATGCTCGGATCAACATAAACATTGCCGCATACGCCTTCCCACGTGCAGGTTAACCACTCCTTAAGCCCGGCAATGTCGAAGCGGCGGCAAACCAAAAAGAAATAAGGGTAACGCACGCAATCCACCATCAGCATAAGCAGAACGCGGTGCTTGATATAATTATAAGCCCGGTTGCGGTATTGGCTGCGGCGCTTCCACGGCGGCTGCGGGTACACCACGCGCAGCCGCCCGCCAAATACGGGGAACAGCTCGGTGTTGGAGGAAGGATGCTCAAAGCGCGCATTCACCGTTGTGCCGAAAGCCAGGCCCGCCTGGCGCATACGGTGCAAAAAATCAATCTCATCACCACGGATAAACATGCGCATATCCGGCAGGCCGGTTTTGAATATAGCCGAAGCGCGCATAAGCAACCCATTGAAAAGATGCGCGGTTCCAGGTAAAAATGCACCTTCGGGCAGCTCGGCGCGCTTAAACACGTAACGCTGGCGCATTCGGTACGGAAAGGCGAAACGCGACGGATCATCCGGGTCGAGCACAGCGGGGGCAACAGCGTCCAGGTGGCGTTCCGCGGCGGTTTCCAGCAAACACGCCAGCGCGCCGTCATGCTGCGGGCGGCCGTCATCATCCATCAGCCATATCCAATGCGCGCCCGCCGCCAGTGCCTCCAGCATACCAAGCGCATAGCCGCCTGCGCCGCCCAAATTCACGTTGCTGCGTATCAGCCTCACACCAGGCAAGGCCGCCGCCTCGGCTATGGCCTCGGTCCCGGTACTGGAGTCTACAACGAATATATCCAGACTACCGGCAGAAATGTGCTGCTGTAATAAAATCTTTAATGTTTTGCGAAGTTCAGCGGGGCGGTCGCGGGAAACGACAACGGCAACCACTTTTCCGCCCAGCTTGCGGGCGGACTCTCCAATGGCCAGATCAGCATAAAGCACGAGGTACCCCCGCGATAATGCCAACGGATACCTGTTGCATAGTTTCGTCCGCCGATTTCAAATTCACCATACAGTACAATTATAATGCCGCGTCCTATAGCTTGCGGGCGGCGCAGAGCGCAACCCAACATGAAAAGGTAAATACCGGAGAAATTATTGTTATAATTAAGCAATGAATCTGTTTCAAAAATGAGCAGTTATTTGCATTTTTAGCAATGTGTGTGGATTGTGAAATGATAATGTAACAATTAAGCGGCTTGACGCGCTGGTGCCGCATAGCAGCCCAGGTGCCCGTCAAGCGTATTTTATACCGAGTTAAAAATGAATTTTCCGCCGTGGCAGGCCAGATCGAGGCCCCGCCGTCAGGCCGCAACAGTGCCATCCCCCTCCCGGCGGGCGCATTCACCGCCCGGGCCTGCGGTTCGCGGTGTCTCCCGGTTCCGGAGGTGCCCTGGTAATCATGCGGGGAGAGCTACAGCACAACGGCCGCCACCAGCCTGGCCATCCCGAGGCGAAGCCCCCCGCCTGCCGCATACAGGGGTTGAGCGCCCGGCCTTGCGCGCCCAGGGCGGCACGGTTATTGGGAACCGCCAAGGTCTATATTTGAAAGCGCGGCCATGGCATCCGACACACCGTATAAAACCGATTTCTCCGACCGTATCGCCGAGGCGCTGGCCTTCGACGACGTTTTGCTGGTGCCGGCCTACTCGCAGGTTCTGCCCAACACGGTAAAAACCGCCACAAGGCTGACGCGCGCAATCTCGCTTAACATTCCGCTTATTTCCGCCGCCATGGATACCGTAACCGAGGCCGCCATGGCC
>JAKBCX010000163.1 GCA_021807465.1 Pseudomonadota bacterium
GTGAAAGAAGGCAAGGTGCGTTATTTCGGCCTGTCGGAAGCCGGGGTGAAAAACATCCGCCGCGCCCATGCGGTGCATCCGGTTGCCGCCGTGCAGAGCGAGTATTCGCTGTGGGAGCGTAATTTAGAGGCGGAGATCATCCCCACTCTGCGCGAACTCGGCATCGGGCTGGTGCCGTTCTCGCCGCTTGGCCGCGGCTTCCTTACCGGCGCGGTAAAACCGGCCGAGGACTACCCCAAAGGGGATTTCCGCCGCAACGACCCGCGCTACCAGGGGGAAAACTTCACCGCCAATATGCGCGCGGCTGAAATTGTGCGTGATATTGCCGGGCAGCTTGGTGCCAAGCCCGGCCAGGTGGCCCTGGCCTGGGTGCTGGCCAAGGGCGAGGACATCGTGCCCATCCCCGGCACCAAGCGCCGCGCCTATCTGGAAGAAAACCTCGCCGCCGCCAGCCTTGCCCTTAGCCCGGCGCAGATCGCGGCGCTGGACGGCGCCATGGCCCCGGACAAGGTTGCGGGCGCGCGTTACAGCGCAGCGAACATGGCGACGATCGACCGGTAGCAGGCTCCTTATCTAAACACCCGCCATCCCCGCACCCTTCCGTCATCCTCGCGTAAGCGGGGATGACGGGAGGGTGGTTCGATCGTTCGAAACTCTTTGCAAAACCCCGTTCCACAATACCCCTTGCCGTTTCGCCCCCAAGCGCGTACATAGCGCCTCAACAATACCCGCTTTTTCGCAGGGTGGCCCCTAAAAAGGCCGCCTTTTTTATTGGATTTTCGAGACTTGTCCGACAACCGCCCAGTCCATACCGGCCTAGAGGGCCGCATCGCCGGGATGATCGTGGAGCCGCTGGAAGCCCAGGGCTACGAGCTTGTGCGCGTGCAGGTTATGGGCACCGAGACGCCCACCGTGCAGATTATGGCCGACCGCGCCGATGGCCGCGCCTTCACGCTGACCGATTGCGAGGCGGTCTCGCGCCTGCTCTCCGCCGTGCTGGATGTGGAAGACCCGATCGACAGCGCCTGGACGCTGGAAGTCTCCTCCGCCGGCATCGACCGCCCACTGACCCGCACGAAAGATTTTACCCGCTTCGCCGGGTTTGATGCTAAAATCGAGCTTAACTTCCCCGGCCCGGACGGGCGTAAGCGTTTTACCGGCAAGCTGGAAGGCGCCGATGCGGAGATTGCCCGGCTGAAGCTGGAAAACGGCGAGATTATCGAGATCCGCCGTGCCGATATACGCAAGGCCAAGCTGGTGCTGACCGATGCGCTGATCGATTTCACGACGCGAACCGAGACCGAACCCACGGATACCCAATCCGACACCCAACCCAAAGTGAGCCATTAGAGGATTCGTTATGGATACCGCAGTCAACCGCCCGGAATTGCTGCTTGTCGCCGACGCCGTGGCGCGGGAAAAACAGATTGAGCGCGAGGAAGTGCTCGAGGCGATGGAGCAGGCGATCCAGAAGGCCGGCCGCGCCAAGTATGGGCATGAGAAGGATATCCGCGCCATCATCGACCGCAAGACTGGCGATGTGAAGCTCTCGCGCTGGACCGAGATCGTCGAGACCGTGGAGAATGAGGAAACTCAAATTCCCGTCGCCATAGCCAAAAAATTCGCGCCCGAGAAAGAGGTGGGCGATTTCATCGTCGACCCGCTGCCGCCCATCGATTTCGGCCGCATCGCCGCGCAGACGGCCAAGCAGGTCATCGTGCAGCGCGTGCGCGAGTTCGAGCGCAGCAAGCAGTATAACGAATTCAAGGACCGCGTCGGCGAGATCATCAACGGCGTGGTGAAGCGTACCGAGTACGGCAATCTGATGGTCGATCTCGGCCGCGCCGAGGCGCTTTTGCGCCGCGACGAATGCATCCCCCGCGAGCAGTTGAAAAACGGCGACCGCGTGCGCGCCTTCATCTACGATGTGCGCGAGGAGCAGCGCGGGCCGCAGATTTTCCTCTCCCGCACCCATCCCGGCTTTCTGGCCAAGCTGTTCGCGCAGGAAGTGCCCGAAATTTACGATGGCATCATCGAGATCAAGGCCGTCTCGCGTGACCCCGGAAGCCGCGCCAAGATGGCTGTCATCTCGCGTGATTCCTCCATCGACCCCGTGGGCGCCTGCGTGGGTATGCGCGGTAGCCGCGTGCAGGCGGTTGTGGCCGAGCTGCAGGGCGAGAAGATCGACATCATCCCCTGGTCGCCCAATGTCGCCACCTTCGTGGTGAACGCGCTGGCCCCGGCGGAAGTTTCCAAGGTGGTGATGGATGAAGAGGCTGGCCGCGTGGAAGTGGTGGTGCCGGACACGCAGCTTTCGCTCGCCATTGGCCGCCGCGGCCAGAATGTGCGCCTTGCCTCGCAGCTTACGCGCTGGGACATCGATATTCTCACCGAGGCCGAGGAATCCGAGCGCCGCCAGGAAGAGTTCCGCCGCAAGACCGGGCTGTTCGTGGAAGGGCTGGATGTGGACGACATGATCGCCGGCCTGCTGGTGCAGGAAGGGTTCGAGACGATCGAGGATCTCGTCTCCACCCCGGCCGATGAAATCGCCACCATCGAGGGTTTCGACGAAAACATCGCGGGCGAGCTGCAGCGCCGCGCCGATGCGTTCCTCACCCGCCAGGCCAGCGAGCTGGAAGAGAAGCGCCTTGCGCTGGGCGTGACGGACGATATTGCCGCCATCGAGGCGCTTTCGGCCAAGGACCTCATCGCCCTGGGCGAGAAGGGTGTGAAGACGCTGGACGATCTGGCGGACCTGGCCGGTGACGAGCTGGTGGAGATTCTTGGCGCGGATGTGATGAGCGAAGAGCAGGCCAATGAAATCATCATGGCTGCCCGCGCCCATTGGTTCGAGGGGGAGGACGGCAACGCTAACTGACCCCGCCATTGATGACGCCACGGAGGGCGCGCCGGAGGAAGGACCATTCCGGCGCTGCCTCGTCACGCGCGCGCAAGGGCGGCGCGAGGAGATGTTGCGTTTCGCTATCGCACCGGATGGGCGGGTGGTGTTCGACGCCACCGCAACCCTGCCCGGACGTGGCTTGTGGTTGAGTGCTGCGCCCGGCGTGCTACATCAGGCAGTCCGGCGCGGTGTTTTCGCGCGCGGGGCAAAACGGGCGGTCATCGTGCCGCCCGATCTGGAGGATGAGGTGAAGGCGGCGCTCACGCGGCGGCTCACCGACCTTCTGGGCTTGGCCAGGCGCTCCGGCGCCGCCATATCCGGCTTCGAGAAAGCGCGGGAATGGCTGCAGGCCGGCAAGGCCGGGCTGGTGGTGCAAGCCGCCGATGGTTCCGCCGAGGAGCGGGCGAGGTTTACCGGCGGGCGCAGCGTGCCCGTGGCCGCCGTGCTTTCCGCCGCCAGCCTGGGTAAAATTTTTGGCCGTGAACACACGGTACATGTGGTCATCGCGCCAGGGCGGCTGGCGAAGATGATCGAAAGTGAAGCGCGGCGCCTCCAGGGTGTTGCGGTGGGCGAGACAAGCGGGCAGTTAGTGCCCAACACGGCCGGTACCCCCGGCCCAAGACGTGAATGGACCGGATTAGAGCATGAGTGACGGCAACGACCAGAATGAAACCAAAGGCAGGCTCTCGCTGCGCCCGGTGGCGCGCGGAGATGCGGGGCATACTGTCGATGCCGGATCCGTGCGGCAGAGCTTCTCGCATGGCCGCTCGAAAGTGGTGCAGGTGGAAGTGCGCAAGAAGCGCGGCGCAGGCCCGGCCCCGGCTGGCGCTGCGGCAGCGCCTGCCGCGCCCGCCACGCTCTCGCTGAAGCCCGCGGCGGAACGCCCGGCCAGCCCGCCCCCCGCCCAGCGTCCGCGCCCCGGCGCGCAGCACACGCGCGCCCTTACCGCCGCCGAGCAGGCCAACCGCCAGCGTGTTCTGGCCATGGCGGCGCAGCGCGAGGCCGAGCGCCGCGAGCAGGAGAAGATTTCCATCCTCTCCGCCGCCGAGGAAGCGCGCCGCCGCGAGGAAGAAGCCGCCCGCAAGGCCGAGGAAGACGCCAAGGCCGCCGCCGAGGAAGCTGCCCGCCAGGCCGAGGAGGGCGCCGCACGCGCCGCCGAGGCGGCGAAAGCCAAGGTTGAGGCCAAGTCCGGCGCGCCTGCCGCTCCGGCCGCCGCCCCACGCCCCGCCGCCCCCGTGCGCCCGGCAACTCCGGCCGCGCGCGAAACATTGCAGCTTAAGCCCGCTGGCCGCCCCGCAACGGCGGAAGAGGACGAGGATGGCCCGCGCCGCCCCGGCTTGCGCCGCCCCGCCGCCGCCGCGCCCAAGCGTGGCGCCCCGGCTGCCCCGGCTAAGAAAATTGGCGATGGCAACCGCCGTGGCGGGCGCATCGACGTGCAGGCCGCGCTGGAAGGCGCGGATGAGAAAGTCCGCTCCCTGGCCTCTGTGCGCCGCCAGCGCGAGCGCGAGCGCCGCCAGGCCGAGTTGGAGCTTCTGCGCGCCGATGGCGTGAAAGTGGTGCGCGAGGTTGTGCTGCCCGAGACCATTACCGTGCAGGAGCTGGCCAACCGCATGGCCGCCCAGGGCCGCGACGTGGTGCGCGCCTTGATGAAAATGGGCGTGATGGCCACCATCACCCAGGCCATCGACGCCGACACGGCGGAGCTGATCGTCACCGAATTCGGCCACAAGGTCCGCCGCGTGTCGGATTCCGATGTGGAAATTGGCCTGGAAGGCGAAGAGGACACGGAAGAAGATCTGCTGCCGCGTCCGCCGGTTGTCACCATCATGGGCCATGTGGACCACGGCAAGACCAGCCTGCTGGACGCGCTGCGCCACGCCAACGTGGCGGGCGGCGAGGCGGGTGGCATCACCCAGCATATCGGCGCCTACCA
>JAKBCX010000164.1:0-3571 GCA_021807465.1 Pseudomonadota bacterium
ATTGCCCGCCAGCGGCGTGGCCATGGCCCTGCTGGCGGGGCTGGCCAGCCTGGCCGTGAATGCAATGGCCATTGCCATGCGGCAGAAAACGCCGCGCGGAGGCAGTGCTTAGAACCCCTTTCAAAACCCGCTACGCTGTGTCGCGTGGTGGTGTTTTCGAGCACCGGAGCACAAGAAAAGCGCCATCAGACGGCCAGCGTAGTTAGGGTTTGGAAAGGGGTTCTTAATCGTCATCGCCCTCGTCATCATCATCGTGATGATGATGCCAATAGCCCGGCGGCGCGTAATAGGCCGGAGGCGGATTATAAACTGGCTGCGGCGCGTAATAATAGGGCTGGGGCGGCGGGGGCGGCGGGGGCTGGTAGTAGGACGGCCCGCCAAAGCTGAAAATAACGCCTGGCCAGCCCCAGCCATCACCATCGGCCCGGGCGGCCTGGGTGCTGCCAATGAGAAGCACGGCGATGGCAGCGGCACCGAAAGCGGATTTTAGTCTCATGGTCATCTCCCGCACCCTGGCGGAACGCTCCGCCCTTACTGGGTACACTGAGCATTTTCCGCCTGAATGTGCCGAAAGCGGGGGGAGTTTGCGCCAAAAAAATGGCGGGCGCGTTGGTGGATGAAATGTAACCCGCGCGTATGCCGGAGCGCGCGGTTAAGCCAGTGTTAGGGGCCGTATTTTATGAGGCAGGCATGAAGGAGTCCGCCGAGTGCCTGACTGAGGATTGCTGGTCCCGCTGGCTCAACCATGGGCGGGATGGGGGCGATGCCGCCATGCGGGCGCGGGTGGAGGCCGAAACCACCGCCTTTGCCGCGCGGGTGCTTGGCTTTGTGCCCGCGCCGCCGGGCGAGATGCTGGATATAGGCAGCGGCGCCGGGCTGATGGGCTGGGCGGCATTGGCGCGCTGGCCGGATGTGTTTGTGACGATGACCGATGTATCTCCTGCCCTGCTGGCGCAGGCACGGGCGGAGGCTGGGCGGCGTGGCGTTGCGGTGCGCTGCCGGTTTGTGCGCGCAGGTGCGGAAACGCTGGGCGGCATTGCCGATGCCTCGCAGGATTTGGTGTCCAGCCGCTCGGCCTTGGCCTACGTTGCCGATAAGCCGGCGGCATTCCGGGCGGCGTACAGGGTGCTGCGGCCGGGCGGGATGATTGCCATCGCCGAGCCGCTATTCCGCGACGAGGCGCTTTCCGCCTGCTTGCTGCGCGAAGCCGCGGCGAAAACCGGCGATCCGCTGCTGGCGCTGCTGCATAAATGGAAGGCCGCGCAATTCCCCAGCACGAGTGACGCCATGGAGGCCAGCCCCCTGGCCAATTACACCGAGCGTGAGCTGCTGGGCTTCGCCAAGCAGGCGGGGTTTCGCGGCGCGCATCTGGAACTGCATATAGATGAGCGCAAGGTGCCGCCGCGCGGCTGGGCGGCGTTTTGCGCGGCATCGCCGCACCCTTTGGCGCCGTGTTTGGCGGATATATTGGCCAGAGATTTCTCCCGCGCGGAGCGGGAGATGTTCGAGGCGGCGATACGCCCTGGCATCGAGGCAGGGCAATTTGGCACGGCCAGCCGCATGGTTTATTTATACGCGCACAAACCATGAAAAACGCGCGCAGCACCTCCCCCAGCCGATGATGTGATTGTTACAAAAGTAAATTCTGCTCCGATGTGCGGCGGGAATTGATTCAGATCATCGTTCAGCCGGCGCGTTGTAAATATCGTTTTCTACAACCGGCCAGCGAGTCCGTGCCGGAAGAACATATTGCAACAGGAGAGCCGGGCGTGGCATCTAAAACATTCCGCCGGATGATTATGACCGCATCTTTATGCGCGGGCACGCTGGCGGCCCCGCAGGCCAAGGCGATTCCGGCTTTTGCCGCGCAGACGGGCGAGCCGTGCTCGGCCTGCCATATCGGGTTTCCGCAGCTTACCGCCTATGGCCGTTTGTTCAAGCTGCAGGGTTATGTGGCAGGTGGCCATACGCCTACATTCAAAAATCTCGCCGCGATGATTCAGGCGGGCTATACTTATTTGGGCAAGAGCGTTCCTGGCGGGCTGGCGCCGGATTATCCTGATAACAACGCCTTCTCGGCGCAGCAGATAAGCCTGTTTTATGGCGGCGCGCTTTATGCGCCTATTGGGCTGGGCGCCTTTGTGCAGGGCACTTATGACGGTGTGGCCCATCAGTTCCACTGGGATAACCTCGATATACGCCTGGCCCGCCCGGCCGAGGCCTTTAACATGCCGCTTTATTACGGCTTCACCTTCAACAACAACCCTGGCGTAACGGATTTGTGGAATACGCCGCCGGCCTGGGGGTATCCGTATATTGCCGACGAGCTTGGCGTGGGCAACATCGCCGGGGTGCAGCTGAGTTCGCTGGGGCAGAGCGTATATGGCGCGGGGGCTTATGCCGCGCTTAACATTACGCCCTCTAACATGCTGTACGCGGAAATGGATTTATACGAGCCGCTGCCCAACCACACCGCCTATGCGCTGGGTGTGGGGCCGGAAGTGCCGATTAGCGGTGTTATACCGTATTGGCGCATAGCCTTGCAGCATAGCTGGGGCGCCAGCTCGCTGGAGGTTGGCGCGCTGGGGCTGATAGATAACCCCTACCCGGCCGGCTACATGCACGGGCCAAGCGACCAGATTGTGGATGTGGGGCTGGATTCGCAGTTCCAGTGGATCACGCTCAACCATGCGCTCTCGCTGCAGGCGCTTTATGTGCATGAAACCCAGCATTGGGATGCCAGCTACGCGCTGGGCCAGGCCTCCAACCCCACCGACCGGCTGGATGAGGTGACGCTGACGGCCTCTTACCTGTATAAGCAATGGCTGGGCTTTACCGAAAGTTACACGGGCATTACGGGCAATGCCGACCCGGCGCTTTATGCGCCAGCACCGGTTACCGGCAGCGCCAATGGCAAGCCCAACACCACCAGCTTTACCACCGAGCTTGATTATTATCCCTGGAATGATGGCGGCCCGGCCTTCTTCCCCTGGGCCAATGCCAAGCTTTTTGTTGAAAATACATATTACCCGGTATTTAACGGGCTGGCGCATAATTATGATGGGTATGGGCGCAATGCCAGCGGCAATGATGTTGTGTTTGCCGGGATTTGGCTGGTCTTTTAACCAATGGAGAAAGACATGACGATGATACGGAAAGCCGCGCTGGCGGTTCTGCTTACATCGCTCGCCAGTGCCAGCGCGGCGCAAGCCGCGGGCAGCGTTAGCGAGGGCAAGCAAGTATATGCCAGCCAGTGCGCCATGTGCCATTCTAACCAGCCGGGCGGCCAGGGTATTGGCCCCAGCCTGGCCGGTGTTTATGGCAAGCCCGCCGCGTCTCAGGCGGGGTATGATTTTTCACCCGCGCTGAAGGCGGCTCATCTCACCTGGAATGACGCCACGCTGAACAAGTTTCTGGCCGCGCCGCAGGAAACTGTGCCGGGCACTAAAATGCCCTATGCGGGGCTGACCGATGCCACGCAGCGCGCCGATGTGATTGCGTATCTGGCATCCATCGCCAACCCTTAGCGGCGCTGCCGCGGCCAGATCCCCGCTTGCGCGGGGATGACGTA
>JAKBCX010000164.1:3671-4818 GCA_021807465.1 Pseudomonadota bacterium
GCGGGGATGACGTATATGGGTGGCGAAGCCTGGGTTGATTCTCGTCATGTACGAAGGGCTGATGGCTCTGTATGCTGACGCGGATTGCCGGAATTGGCATCCCGGCATCCTCTCCGGCGGAGGGGTTGATGATGTGCGGGAGGGATTTGTGGCACCAGATTTGGCGGGTTTGCAGGCGGTTCAGGATTACTGGCTGGATGCGTGGCAGCGCTCCATTCTGGCGCTGGATGTGCTGCGCGAACGGGGCAATAATTTCCTTGAGCAGAGCGCCAAGGAGGTCCCCAACGTCCTGACCTTCAGGGCGGAGCTGGTGGCCGATGGGCGGAAATTGCCGCGCCCGGTGAATTATGCGCTGGTGCGCATTAAACCGCCGGAGGGCGTTGTGATCGACCCCGCGAAAACGCCGATTATCGTGGTGGACCCGCGCGCCGGGCATGGGCCGGGCATTGGCGGGATGAAGCAGGACAGCGAAATTGGCATGGCGCTGGCAGCGGGGCATCCGTGCTATTTTGTGGGGTTTTTGCCCAAGCCAATGCCAGGCCAGACCGTGGAGGATGTATGCCGCGCCGAGGCGTATTTTGCCGAGGAAGTGGCCAGGCTGCACCCCGAGGCTGAGAGCAAGCCCATTATGATCGCGAATTGCCAGGCCGGCTGGCAGGTAATGATGATGGCGGCGATGCGGCCGGGATTGACCGGGCCGATAATGCTCGCGGGGTCACCGCTTTCGTACTGGGCGGGGGTGCGGGGGAAGAACCCGATGCGCTACCTGGGCGGTATGCTGGGCGGCACATGGCTGACCGCGCTGGCCGGCGATTTAGGCAATGGTATTTTCGATGGCGCGAATCTGGTTGCCAATTTTGAATCTTTGAACCTGGCCAATACCTATTGGACCAAGCCATTTAACCTGTACGCGAATGTGGATAAGGAGCGGGAGCGGTTCCTGGATTTCGAGACCTGGTGGGGCAGCCCCGTGCTGCTGAACGCCGAGGAAATGCTGTGGATCGCGCAGAACCTGTTCATCGGCAACCGGCTTTCCACCGGACAGTTGCGCGATGCGGATGATGTACGGATTGACCTGCGGAATATAAAGGCGCCGATTGTGGTGTTCTGCTCGTGGGGCGACAACATTACGCCGCCGCAGCAGGCC
>JAKBCX010000165.1:0-3164 GCA_021807465.1 Pseudomonadota bacterium
AATCCATACCAAAGCGCGTCTCGATGAAACGCTCCGGGATGACGATGCCAGCGCGCGACCCGGCATAAACCCAAACCTGAACACGCCCGCCGACGAAATAACTGCCCACATCCGGCGCCGTGGCATCGGCCTGCACACGGCCATTGGTGATCTGCGGGTAAATCAGCGTAATTTTGCCAAACTCGGCATGGCCTTTTTCATCCAGCCGCACCGGGTCGCCAACATGCAAATAGGCAGCGTGATGCTCGGGTATGTCCAGGCGCAGCACATAGCCTTGCTCCGCGATGGTCGCTACTGAATCCCCAGCCAGCACCACCGTGCCCTCGGTTACCGGCGTGGTAAGCACGCGCCCGGCCACGGGGGCCAGCACCGCGCCCTCGCCAATTTGCTGTGCCAGCGCGGCATGGGCGGCGATTTTAGCCTTCAGCGTGTTCTGCGCCACGGCCAGCCCCGTCTGCGCCTGGTCGAACACCGATTGCGAAACAGCGCCGGAGCGGATCAGCTTCTGGGCACGGATAAAATCAATCTCCGCCTGGGCCTGTTGCGCCTTCGCCGCGGCAATATCCGCATCCAGCGCCTCAAGCTGCTGCGCCATGGCGGGGTCGGCCACCATGGCAATCTCCTGCCCGGCCTTTACAAGGTCTCCATCCTGCGCCGAGAAGCTGACCAGCGTGCCGCCAATGCGCGCGCGCGCCGGTACCACGTTCGAGGCCTCGACCGTGGCGAACACCGCCTTCTGGTCGGCAATGGTGGTGGTGGTAACTGTAAAATTGCCTTGGGCATGCGCCGCCGCGGCGCACAGGAAAAAAGCCAGCGTCCAGCGCAATACCCGCATAATGGCGCCCCTCCGGCTCAGCCTTGAGTTACAGGCAAGCCAGCCGCGCTCCAGGCGGATAAGCCACCCGCAAGGTGCCCGGCCAATGGCACACCGGCCTTGGCGCATAGATCGGCCGCCGCGCGGGAGCGTTTGCCTATGCCGCAATGCAAAACCACCGCGCCTTCGGGCAAGGCGGCGGGGTTGAAGCAAGAAAGCGGCAGGTTGACGGCGCCTTCAATCCGCGCCGCCGCATGCTCGCCCTGCTCGCGCACATCCACCAGCACAACGCGCTTGCCAGCCAGCGCCTCGTGCAGCTCGGTCGGCGAAAATTCGTACAAATCGGTCTTTTTCGTGAAAGAAAACATTTTCATCTCCTCAAGATTCAGCTTCCGGCGCGCAGAGGCGGACACCTTCCCGCGGCGCGCAAAATAATTCGAACAAGGTCTCCAAAATCCGCCGCGCCGGGGCGCTGGTAATGCTATAATGAATTGTCTGCGCTTCGCGCCGCGCCATTACCAAACCCTCGCGCCGCAACAGCGCCAGATGCTGCGACACCGTGGAGGCACGCAATGCCAAAAGCGCCGCAAGATCACCGACCGAACGCTCTTGCTCGACGAGCTGGCAGAGAATCATCAACCGGTGGGGGTTGGATAATGATTTCAGCAGCTCACTCGCCTGACCGGCGGCATCGTGCATCAGATCCGGCTCTACTTTCATAGTTGCGAATATACGAAGTTTCGAATATATAAGCAAGCCAGAACAGCGGAGAACGCCCAAATGTCTGAAATCATCATCCTCGGCGCCGGGCTTGGCGGAACCCTCATGGCCTATGAGCTGTCCGGGCAGCTCCGCGCGGAGGATCGCATCACCCTTATCGGCACCTCGCCGGCTTATCATTTCTACCCGTCCAACCCCTGGGTGGCGGTGGGCTGGCGGAAGAGCGAGGATATACAGGTGGACCTGACCAAGGTGATGGAGAAAAAGAAAGTCCGCTTCATCACCCAAGGCGCGCGGCGCGTGCACCCGGCCGGAAACACGGTAGAGCTGAATGACGGCACGGCGCTGGCCTATGATTATCTCGTCATCGCCACCGGGCCGGAATTGGCGTTCGACGAGGTTCCGGGCCTGGGGCCGCAAGCCTGCACGCAATCCATCTGCGAAACCGCCCATGCCGCCCAGGCCTTCGCCGCCTTCGAAAAATTCTGCGAAAACCCCGGCCCCATCGTGGTGGGTGCCGCGCAAGGCGTGTCCTGCTTCGGCCCGGCCTATGAATTTGCCTTCATGCTCGATACCGAACTGAAAAAGCGCAAATTGCGTAACAAGGTGCCGATGATGTTCGTAACGCCGGAACCATATATCGGCCATCTCGGGCTGGATGGCGTGGGCGACACCAAGGGCCTGCTGGAAGCCGAGATGCGCGGCCGCCACATAAAATGGATTACCAATGCCAGGGTGAAGGACATAAGCCCAGGCAAAATGCAGGTGGAAGAGCTGAATGACGATGCCAGCCTCAAGGCCACGCATGATCTGCCCTTCAATTTTTCCATGATGATGCCGCCCTTCCGCGGCGTGAAGGCGGTATCCGGGCTGGAGGGGCTGACCAACCCGCGCGGCTTTATTCTGGCCGATGAATATCAGCGCAACCCCACCTACCATAATATTTTTTCCATCGGCGTATGCGTGGCCATTCCGCCCGTGGGCAAAACACCTGTACCGGTGGGCGTGCCCAAAACCGGCTTCATGATCGAGTCGATGGTGACGGCGGTGGCGCAAAATATCGGCACCCTGCTGCGCGGCGGCGCGGTAGCGGCCAAACCCAGCTGGAACGCCATCTGCCTTGCCGATTTTGGCGATGGCGGCGTTGCCTTCGTGGCACAGCCGCAAATTCCGCCGCGCAATGCCAACTGGGCCGCCAAGGGTAAATGGGTGCATTATGCCAAAATCGGCTTCGAGAAATATTTCTTGAGCAAGATCAAGGCCGGTAAAAGCGAGCGCTTTTATGAACATTATCTGCTGGAGCAGCTTGGCATCCACAAGCTCTCGGATGACAGCCATTAGGATACACGAATGAGCCTGACATTGGTTTGCCCGGCCTGTGGCACACTCAACCGCGTGCCAGAAGCACGGCTGAATGCGGGGCCGCGCTGCGGCGCATGCAAGGGCGCTCTGTTCTCCGGCGCACCGGTAGAGGTGGACGAAGCCCGGCTCGCCCGCCATGTGGCGCATGACAGCGTGCCGGTGCTGGTGGATGTTTGGGCCGCCTGGTGCGGCCCCTGCCGGGCCATGGCGCCGCAATTCGCCGCCGCGGCGCGGGCGCTGGAGCCGCGCGCGCGGCTGGTTAAGCTGG
>JAKBCX010000165.1:3264-4797 GCA_021807465.1 Pseudomonadota bacterium
GCGCATGACAGCGTGCCGGTGCTGGTGGATGTTTGGGCCGCCTGGTGCGGCCCCTGCCGGGCCATGGCGCCGCAATTCGCCGCCGCGGCGCGGGCGCTGGAGCCGCGCGCGCGGCTGGTTAAGCTGGATGCGGATACCGCGCCGCAAACAATGGCCCGTTACGGCATCAGTTCTATCCCCACCTTGCTGCTGTTTGCGGGCGGGCAGTTGCGCGCCCGCCAGGCGGGGGCCATGTCCGCCGCGCAAATTTCGCAATGGGCAGCGCAACATCAAACCTCGTAGGAGCGTAGCATGAACCTCGATAAATCCGTTCTGTCCTTCGCCGGCTTTATGGTTTTGCTCAGCGTGGCGCTTACCCTGGCCTTCTCCAAATGGTGGCTGCTGCTCACGGTGCTGGTCGGGCTCAACTTGCTGCAAACCGGCTTCACCGGCTTCTGCCCCGCCGCCACGGTTTTGAAGAAGCTGGGCGTAAAACCCGGCAGCGCCTTCAACTAACCACCGCGCCGGGGTCAGGCCCGGGCTAACGGGCATGGCACCAGCCCCATGCTCCATGGCGCGCGCGCATACGCCAAAGCACGCGGCCATGGCGGTGCCTGCGCTGCCACGGATCATCATCCATCTCCGGCGCCCCCTTTTTACCGGGCGGACGATAGCCAAGCCCGGGGTTGCGGCATTGATGGAAGTCAAGCCCGGTACAGAATCCGCGCCACGGCGAGGGTGAGCAAATTTTCACCCCAATCCCATTGCGCCCGGCTCCATTCCCGCATAAGACAGTGTTCACTATCTTAACAAGCCACGGCACCGCCCCGGGCGGGTAACGCGGCGCGCTTTGGAGGGATTTGCCATGAAGCCTGTCTTGACCCGGCCAGAAACTCAGTTCGGCCCTGGCCTGTTCCGCCGCGACCATTTCCAGATTGCCTACAACACCAACGACATGGACCGGGCCGTGGCCCTGTTTGCCGAGCGTTATGGCATAAAGGAATTCCGCCAGCTTGCAGGCCCCACGCCGGCAGGCGGCAAAATCCGCATGGAAATCGGCTGGGCCGGTGGGGTGATGTACGAGCTGATCTGGGGTGAGGGGCCGGGCACGGAAGTATTCCAGGCCAATCTGCCCGCAGGAGAATTCGCCATCCGCCCGCATCATCTTGGCTATTACGTGCCCACTGAAGAAGCGTGGAGCGAGGTGCTGGCGGAAGTGGAGCGCTCGGGCCGCAAAATTATCCACAACACCCATGTGCCAGGCTTTCTGCGCGCCATCATCGTCGAACAGCCTGAGCTGGGGCATTTCCTTGAATATATCCTCCCGGAAGAGGGTGGCATCCAATTCTTCCAGACCGCGCCGAACAACTAAGGAAGCACCGCCATGGATGATGATTTTTTCGCACTGCTGGCGCCGCTGCAAGGCGCGGTGGATGGGCTGAAAGATACCTGGCACCCGGACGACCCGGCCTTCCAGGCCGATGTGTACCGCCAGACGATGACCAGCCTCTCCTACGCCTATTTCGCCTATTTCCACGCCACGCCGGAACACCC
>JAKBCX010000166.1 GCA_021807465.1 Pseudomonadota bacterium
TGCCGCAAGTTGTGGTTTTGCTGGCGGAGGGTTAGGCTGCGGCATGGAAAACGCCCCCGCCCTGCCCCGGCTGTACCATGCGCCTTCGTCTTATTACTCGATGATCGCGCGGCTGGCGCTGGCGGAAGGCGGCGTGGCCTATGCGCCGGTGCTTATGGATATTCATGCAAGGCTGATGCAGCAGCACCCGGATTATGTACGGCTGAACTCGAACATGACGGTGCCCACGCTGGTACTGCCGGACCGGGTGCTGACAGAAAGCCGGGATATTGCGGCATTCGCGCTGGGGGAAGATGAAGCCGGCCGGTATTGGGTGGATTTGCAGTACTCACTGCCGATTGAGGAGCTGACCTTTGGCCGGGTGCTGGCGAAAAGCCGCTTGGCGCGGGTGATGATTCCGCGCGTGCTGGCGCGGGCGCGGCGGCACTTACTGAGGCTGGCGGCGGCAAACCGAGATCTGGCCGGGTTGTACGAGGCGCGGGCGGCGGTGTTCGCGGAACGGCTGCGGGTGTTTGATCCGGCCGCCGCCGCGCGCCTGGCGGAACGGCGCCAGGCGCAGGCCTTGGCGATGTGCGACGAGATGGAGCACGCCCTGGCGGATGGGCGCGCCGTGCTGGCCCCGCCGCATTATGGCATGGCCGATGTGGTGATGAGTGTGTTTCTGGCGCGGATGGAGTTTACTGGGCTGGGCGCGGAGATTGCGGCCCGCCCGGCACTCGCGGCCTATTGGCGGGCGATGCAGGACAGACCTGGGTTTAAGGCGGCGGATATTTGGACACGGATTTATCCGGGCCGGATGGTGCGGGGGATTTTGACCGCCGGTTGGGGGTAGGTTTATTGGCCGAGTATATCGCGCTTTTTCTGCTGGTATTCCTCGCGGTTGATTTCACCGCGGGCGTAGCGTTCGTCCAGCGCATGCAGGCCAGGTGAATAGGCGCCGGAATGTTGCATGTGGTGATGTGGCGGATGGCCCATCCAGGCCAAAGCGCGGAAGATGAAGACCAGCAGGGCCACGATGACAACGGCGCCAAACAGCATCATGAGCCATCCCCCGCCATAGCCGCCATAGCCACCGCCCCAGCCCATCATGGGCATATGCCCCCAGCCGCCCCAGCCGCCGCCCATCATCCACGGGCCAGGGCCAGGGCCATAACCGCCCCAGCCAGGCCCCTGGAAATTGCCGGGGCCGCCGCCAGCATTGCCCGCCGCTGGAGATTCCGCCAGGGCGGCGGGAGCCGTAAGGGCAAGGGCCAAGGCCGCGCCGCCCGTTTTACGAAGAATGCCGGTCATGATGCCACTCCTTGCTTTGTTTCAAGATGCACTGAATCACTTGACGATGAACTTACCGTACATGCCCTCCTCGGCATGTTGCGGCACTGGGCAAACATACCAGTACGCGCCGGGCGTGCTGGCAACGAAATTCTCACCCAGCGCGGCGTATTGCGCCGTTTTCACATCTTCGCCGCTGCGCCAGGGCAAAACCGGCAGGGGCGGTACTTGGGGCTGCCCTAAATACATCATGGCCATATACGGATAAGGCGGCGGCACCTGGCTGATGACCACTGAATGCCCCATGTTATTACCGTAATCCATATTGAGCAGGTTGAGCTGCACCGTGGCGCCGCGCGGCACGATGATGGTGGGGTCGGTGAGGCCGTGCAGCTCGTAAGTCTGGTCGTTATACCCAGGCCTTACGGCAACAAGGTTGATGATGATGTTGCCGCCTGAGAAAGTGACGCTGTTGGCCTTGGCATCCGCCGCGCCATGTGTGGCGCCGTATTGGATATAGTCTTGCGCCTCGGCATAGCTTAAGACCTTGCCGCCCCAGCCGGGTGAAACAGGGTAATTGCCCATGGCGCCGCCCATCATTCCGCCGCCCATCATGCCTGGCCCCGTCCAGGAACCCCAGCCTGGCCCATTCCACCCGCCAAAGGCGGGCTGGGCCAGGGCAGGCCTGGCAAGGAAAGCGGCGCAAAGCATTACCGCGCCAAAAGGGAAAAACCGTGGGAGGACGCTCATGACTCATGAGAACCACAAGCACCGCGCGGTTGCATTGATGAAAGTCAATGCCGCGCGGGGCGAGCATATCAGGCGCTGATGGACGGCGGCTTTTCTAATGAAGCTCCGTTTCCGCCTCCACGCCGAGCATTTGCGCCAGCCGGTCCAGGCGGCGCAGCACGGCGTCTCCGGCGAATACGCCATTGGCGGCGGCAAGGCCCAGGATGAGGCGGCCATTACCCAGGGTTAAGGTGGTGCCGGCCAGCAAATGCGGTGTGCCGGCGGAGAGCGTGTAAGCCAGGCGCAGCGCGGTGCCCAGGGTTTCGGCACGGCGGGCGGCGTGCATGTCCAGCAGCGTGCGCGCGGGGGCGAGGAAGGAGGATTCGGGCAGGGCCTCGTAACGCAGCGCGATGGTCAGCGCCAGGAAGGCGCGGGCATGGTGGTCCAGCGCCATACCCGACTGGCGCAGCACGCGCATGAAAGCCTGCTCGGCGCGGTATTCCGGGTGCTCGTGGCTGCCAATGTCCGACAGCCAGCAAGCGGCCTGACGCAGGCGTTTTTGCGCCGGGGTTTCCGTGGGGAAAAGCGGCGTGGTCCAGTCCAGCAAGGCGGGCGGCAGGGCGGCATCGCGGATAACGCCGCGCGTGAGGTCGCGGGCGGCGGCCAGGAGCGGGTCCTCGGTACGGATTTCCGGCGGGAGCTGACGGGTGAACCAGCCCTCGCGCAGCCCGTTGGCGGAAAACACCACACGCGCCGCGCCGGTGGCGCGCAGCAGGCGGCGCAGGATGATGGCGGCGTAGGGAAGGTCTTCGATACGGCGGCGGGGCACACCGGGCATGCGCTCGATGAGCTTGCGCCCGGCCTCGGACACGACGCCGGCGAGGTCGCGCGCTTCCTCGCGGCCTATGGTGTAGTGGTGCACCATGTTCAGCGGGTAGCCGGTTTGGGCGATGTGGATACGCGCCAGGGCGCGGAAGGCGCCGCCGGAGACGTAAATATCCTTGCCCGCGGCTTCCGCCGCGAAGGGCACGGCATCCAGCGCCTCGGTTACGATGGCGCGGGCGCGGATGAGATCATCTCCCGCGCGGTCCGCCAGGCGAATAACGCCTACCGGCATGGTGGCGGCGGAGCCGATGGCGCCGGAATCGAGCCGCACCAGCTCCAGCGAGCCGCCGCCGAGATCGGCGAGGATGCCGTCGGCGCCGGGAATGCCGCAGAGCACGCCCTCGGCGGATAGTTCGGCCTCTTGCGGGCCGGAGAGGATTTTTATGCGCATCTCGGGCAGGCGGGCAGAGAGGCGCTGGGCGAATTCGGGGCCGTTCTCGGCATCGCGCACTGCAGATGTGGCCAGAACGTCGAACGGCGTGGCGCCCATGGCACGGGCAATGGCGGCGTAGCGGTGCAGCACGGTTTCCGCCTGGATGCGGGCGGATTCATCCAGCCGCCCTGTGCTGGTCATGCCCTTGGCCAAGCGCAGCACGGCTTTTTCGTTGAATATCTGCAGCGGGTTGCGGTTCTCGCCCTCGAAGATGACGAGGCGGACGGAGTTGGAGCCGAGATCGACCACAGCGCGGCGGCGGGCCTGGGTGTTGGTGAGCGGCGGGGCAAGCTGGTCCATGGTGGTATGTTCCCCGGGATGAAGGGCGCTCATAGCTAAACTTCCGTGACAATATCTAAGGCGGGTTCAAACGAGATCGAGGGTGAGAATGAGGGCGTTTGCCCCGTTGGGATAGTAGGCGCGGCGGCGGCCGGAGAGGGTGAAGCCGAATTTGGCGTAAAGCGCGCGGGCGGCGGCGTTTTCCTCGGCCACTTCCAGATGGAGTCTCGCAACCCCCGCAGCCCGGGCGGCGGCGATGCCCTGGGCGAGCAGGGCGGAGGCGATCCCCTGGCGCGGGGCAATGGTGCCGATGGTGATAATTTCGGCCTCGTCCAGCACGATGCGCATGAGCAGGAAGCCGCCGCGCTCATCCAGGAAGGGGCGCATGCCGGGCTGGGGGAGCAAGGTGGTGAATGTGGCTTCGTCCCAAGGCTCGGCGGGGAAAGCCTGGGCGTGCAGGGCGGCGAAGGTGGCGGGGTGCAGCGGGTTCATTGCGGCGCGGGGCGCAGGCCGCCCGCGGGGAGCTTGGCTTCCGGCGGGTCAATATAGGCGGGCTGGGCGGGCAGTGGGGGCAAGCCCGCCGCAAGGCGGAGCTGGGCGGCGCGGGCGGTCCAGGCGGGGTCTATGGCGCGGGCATTGGTGAGCAGCACGTCCGCGCCGCTCGCGGCCAGCGTGGCGGCGGCCAGCGGGGCTTCATCGCCCGCAAGGGCTATGGGGGTGCCTGGGTATGGCAGTTCCGCATCGGCGCAGGCTTCCGCATGGCCGCCGCGCAGCAGGAAGAGGCGGTTTTTGCGGGCGCGCAGCACCACCCAGAGCGGGCGGTGCAGTTGCGGGAACGCGGCGGCATAAGCCGCATCGGCGGGGATGCCCCAGAGCGGGATGCCTGCGGCGGCGGCATAGCCTTGGGCCAAGGCGATGGAGGTGCGCAGGCCGGTGAAGCTGCCGGGGCCGGTGCCGATGGCGATGTTGGTTATGTTATGGGCCTTGGCCGCCTGTTCCAGCAAAAGCGGCAGGGTCTCGATAAGCCCTGGGCGGAGCGGGGCAAACACCTTGTGTAGAATGGCGCCATCATCCGCCAGCACGGCAAGCCCGGCCTTGGCGCCTGAGGCATCCAGCGCCAGCCAGCTCACGCGAAATGAACCGCCTGATCGAAGTCCAGCCGCGGCAGGCGGGGGGGTAGCTCCTCGTCCTTCGG
>JAKBCX010000167.1:0-2485 GCA_021807465.1 Pseudomonadota bacterium
CGGCGCATTTTATCCGCCACGCCGGGCTGCGCCGCGCGGTGGCGGATTTTGTGGAGGCGGAACAGATTCAGCTACGCGAAGTGATGGAGGCGTTGCGCGCTGAAGGGCCGTACCGGATGGACGGGGAGGGATAGTCTTATCCTAACGCGGCCATTGCGCGGTGAGCGTGGCGGCCGCATCATTTATAGCGATATTTTGAAGAAAAATTGTTTTGGTGTAATGCGGAAAACCGAACGAGGTAAATTTCATTCCAGATTGATCACGTAAGATTTTGAGCTCCCATTGTAGGGTGCGGAGATTACACCATCTGCATTCACCACATCGATCTCGGAATCGAAAGAGGTAGACCTGAGCACCAAAGCTCCCCGGCCCAGCCGACTTATCCTCTGCGGCATCATGGCCCAGCATGGACAATTTCGTTGCCGGTTGGCTAAGTTTGACTAACATTGCAAATGTGGCAGATGAAAGGTGGCAATCTGCATATTTACGCTCGGCTTCACCGGCGCAATGCCTCGCAGGGAATAGCCTCGGCAATAACCCGTTCCAGCGCCCCTGGCTCCTGTCCCATATTTTTTGAGCCTGATCAGCGTGCCGAAAACCGGGTAGCGATGCCGGACGAGAAGCTTGTGCCGGCTGGCAGGTGCGCTGTGGCTGCCCGTCCAGCCATGATAAATCGCCATGGGCCACCCCCCTCAGGCTGAGAGCTATGCGCTTAGTGAATGCAATGGTTGCGTGAAGCTCAATGCACCATTTGTCGCAGTCTTTTTTTTCAAAGGGGGCTTTTCAACACCATCCCCTGCCGCTATAGCCTGCCCCACCGCGCCGCGTAGCGCTGGTATGGGTGCATAGCTCAGTTGGTAGAGCAGCTGACTCTTAATCAGTAGGTCCAAGGTTCGAATCCTTGTGCACCCACCATTTTTATAAAAATCAATCGGTTATCAGCGTCCCGGCCGCATCTCGATGGCTTTGTGTGCGGAATCGGCTTGATCCTTTGCCGGGGCACCCCAGAATATCTAGCGGCAATTCAGCCTGTAACGAAGGGGACCAAGATGACGGAACATAAACCATCGGCCCGCGCCAAAGAGATGCTCAGCTCGCCCTCGGACCTTGGTGACAATGCGACCAGGGATATTTCGGCGGCGTTGAGCGGCCTGCTGGCGGATGTCTTTGCCCTTTATATAAAGACCAAAAATTTCCACTGGCATGTCAGCGGCCCGCATTTTCGCAGTTATCATCTGCTGCTCGACGAGCATGCTACCGAGATTTTCGCCATGACCGACGCCATAGCCGAGCGGGCGCGCAAGATCGGCGGTAATACCATCCGCTCCATCAGCCATATAGCCCGCCAGCAGCGTATTCTGGATAACGACGCGGAATATGTGGATGCCAACGACATGCTGGCCGAATTGCGCGAAGATAACAAACAGCTCACTAAAATCATGCGCGAAGTGCATGATTTGTGCGATGAGCATAACGACGTGGCCACCGCGAGCCTGCTGGAAAATTGGATCGACGAGACCGAACGCCGCGCCTGGTTTTTGTACGAAACAACCCGCCGCTGAGGTAGCGGAAAACTGCTTCTGCCCTGTTCGGGGCGTGCCCAAGGGCACGCCCCGTTTTATTAACAGGCCGCCCGGCCTGTTAACGGCCATTTGGCTGGGCACAATTTATATGTGCACCTTCCTTTTTGCGAATCGCATTGGCTGTGCAAACCCGGTAACGAAGCGGGAAGAAGGGGAATTGATGTGCATTTGGGTGAGTTGCTCGTACTGACGAAGTTGATCAGCCGGGCGCAGCTGGACGAGGCGCTGGCGCGGCAGAACCAAAGCGGCGGCAGACTGGGTGATAATCTCATTGCGCTAGGCGTATTGAGCCAGGAGGCCCTGGACGAATTCATCGCCCAGATTCCGGCTGAGCCAGATAATCTGCAGGCCACCGGCATCAATCCGCTGGACCTGCTGAACCTCATGCTCAAGCATATTTACACCGCGCGTATCGGAACGGTCGTGGAGTTCATCGATGCCCTTAAGCTCCCGCCGCATTTGGTGCAGGAGCTAGTGAATATGGCGGTACTGCGCGAGTTGCTGGTGGCCATGGGCGGCAGTGGCGCAACCATGCGCTATACGCTAAGCGAGCAGGGCCGCCGCTGGGCGCAGGATGAGTTGAAGGCTTCGCAATATACCGGCCCAGCCCCCGTCTCGCTGGAGGCGTTTTGCGCCCGCGTGCGGCTGCAGAAAATCAGCAGCGAACAGGTCACGTTCGCCAACATACGAGATGCGCTGACCGGGTATCACGTTACCGAGGCGTTCATCCGCAAGATTGGCCCGGCCCTTAATTCGGGGCGCGCCATGCTGCTCTACGGCCCGCCCGGCAACGGCAAAACCACGGTCGCGCTCAGTTTCGCCAATGTCTTTAACCGCGTTATCTACATGCCTTATGCGGTGATGGTCGAAGGGCAGATCATGCGCGTTTACGACCCCAGCCT
>JAKBCX010000167.1:2585-4786 GCA_021807465.1 Pseudomonadota bacterium
AGGCTCAGCCCGCTTTCGGCGCAGCGGGCCAGGTCATCCGTGCCAATCTGCTTCGGTGCTGCAATGGCCTCCGGCGTTTGCGCGCCGGTGCGGATAATCAGCGGTTCAGCCACCTCGCGCAGCCGCCAGCCCGTGGCGATGCGCGCAATCTGCCGCGCGGCATTCGTGCCGTCGGTTCCGGCACAAATCAGGCAAGCATAGGGCCGGCCCTCGATGCGCCCCAGCACGGGGTAATAGCAGCGGTCGAAAAAATCCTTCATCAGCCCGGCCATGGCGGCCAGGTTTTCCGGCGTGGCGAAAATATAGCCATCCGCCGCCAGCATGTCCTCTGGTCCGGCCTCTGTGGCGCGCAGCAGGCGCGTTTGCGTACCCGGCTCATCTGCCGCCGCTTCGGCTGCCGCCCGCGCCATCTGTTCGGTGCCGCCCGTGGCGCTGTGCCAGATAATGAGAAGCTGCTTCATGCCGCCATGCTGCCCGTAATCGGGGTGTTGGAAAAGGCGTTGCCATCCGCCTCGCCCGAAAGAGGCGTGACGGCGCGGCGCGTCTGGGTTAGGTGAGTAATTAATGACACGGCAATGCACTCTGCCCCTTTCACTCCTCACCCTGGCCTTGTTGGCCGGGTGTACCGCCAATCTGCCAGCCCCGCCCCCGGCGCCGCGGCCTTTGGCCCAGCCACTCCTCTCCGCCGCCGACCTGCATAAGGCCGAGCAGCGCGCCTACGCGGCGGGCTACACGGCTGGGCGCAACTATCAGAAGCAGCTCGACAGCTCAGCGCCCCCGGCCGCCGCTGCGTCCAGTGCGGCTGCTGTGGCTCAGGCGCCATCTACCGCGCCGGTGCAGCCGGCACCGCCTCCAGCGGAAACCTATTCGCCCAAAGGCCCCGCTAAACCCGTCGCCACGCCGGTTGATTAAGTAGCGCCGGGCTTGAACCTGGCGCCGCAAACCGCCAAACAGCGCCCATGGCTTCCCCCCCCCTGCTGCTCCTCGACAATATTTCCATCACCCTCGGCGCCGTGCCGCTTTTGGCTGGGGCTTCGCTTTCGGTGGGGGCGGGGGAGCGTATCTGCCTGGTCGGGCGTAACGGCTCGGGTAAATCCACCTTGTTGAAAATCGCGGCGGGTGAGGTGGCGTTTGATGGCGGCACCCGCTTTGCCCAGCCTGGCGCGACCATGCGCTACCTGCCGCAGGAGCCGGACCTCTCCGCCTACCCGGACGTGATGGCCTATGTGCAGGCCGGGCTTGGCCCCAACGACGACGAGTACCGCGCTCGCTACCTCCTCGGCGCGCTGGGGCTGACGGGCGTGGAAAAGCCCGCCAATCTTTCGGGTGGTGAAGCTCGCCGCGCCGCTCTTGCCCGCACCCTGGCCCCCAGCCCCGATTTGCTGCTGCTGGACGAGCCGACCAACCATCTCGACCTGCCCGCCATTGAATGGCTGGAAGATGAGCTGAAATCTCTCTCCTCCGGCCTTGTTCTTATCTCGCATGACCGGCGTTTTTTGGAGAATCTCTCCCGTTCCATGGTCTGGCTCGACCGTGGCACCACAAAGCGTCTGGACCGTTCCTTCGCCCATTTCGAGGCGTGGCGCGACGAGGTGCTGGAGCAGGAGGAGCAGGAATTCCACAAGCTGGGCCGCAAGATCGCGCGCGAGGAAGACTGGCTACGCTATGGCGTGACCGCGCGGCGCAAGCGTAACGTCAAACGCCTTGCTGGGCTGCAGGCCTTGCGCGCGCAAAAGCGTGACTATACCCACAAGCTCGGTACTGCCAAAATGGCGGCGCTGGATGCCGCCACCTCGGGCAAGATCGTCGCCGATCTCGATGATGTTTCAAAAAGTTTTGGTGAACGCAAAATTATCTCCAACCTCACGCTGCGTGTACTGCGCGGAGACAGGCTCGGCATTGTTGGCCCCAACGGGGCGGGTAAATCCACCCTGTTGAAGCTGATCCTGGGTGGTCTTGCGCCCGATAGCGGTACAATCAAACTCGGCACGGTGCTGGATGTAGTCACGCTCGACCAAAGCCGTTCCACACTCGATCCGTCATTTTCGCTGTCCGACACGCTGACCGGTGGCAAAAGCGACCAGGTGGTGGTTGGCGGCCAGTCCCGCCATGTTATCGGCTACATGAAGGATTTTCTCTTCAAGCCCGAGCAGGCGCGCACGCCTGTAGGCACGCTCTCGGGCGGCGAGCGCGGGCGCCTG
>JAKBCX010000168.1 GCA_021807465.1 Pseudomonadota bacterium
CGAACACTATGCGAACGGTCTGATCTGGAAGTCAAGACAAAGCAGAACCAGCCGGTTAGCGCCTTAAGGCGCATGCCGTGCATCCAGGGGTTTGAAAGGGGTTCTAAACCTTCCCGTGGCAGTATTTATACTTTTTCCCCGAGCCGCACGGGCAGGCCGAGTTGCGCGGCGTAGCACCCCAGGTTTCTGGCCGGGCCGGGTCCACGTCATCCTCGCGGTACGGGCGCACGCGGTCCATTTCGTGGATCAACGGGTCGGCCAGTGCCAGGCCGCCATCCATGTGCCCTGGCAGCGGGTGGCTTTCCTGCATCTCCACGGGCGGCGGCGGCGGCGCCTCGGGCAGCACCACGTGCGAGATCATACCCGTCACGCGCTCCTTCAAATCATCCAGCATGGATGAGAACATGGCGAAGGCTTCGCGCTTATATTCGTTCAGCGGGTCGCGCTGGCCATAGCCGCGCAGGCCAATACCCTGGCGCAGATAATCCAGCGCCAGCAAATGCTCTTTCCATACATGGTCGAGCGTCTGCAGCAGGATCGATTTCTCGATGTAATTGGTCAGCTCATCGCCGAAGCGCGCGGCCTTGGCGGCAACGGCCTCGGCGGCGGCCTGCTCTATGCGCTCGCGCAAATGCCGTTCGTCAATCCCCTCTTCCGCCGCCCAGTCCACAATGGGCAGCTCCAGCGCCAAAATGCGGGTTATGTCTTCGGCCAGCTCCGTGCTCTGCCATTGCTCGGCAAAGGCCTTTTCAGGAATCCGGCTGGTGACGAGCGCGGAGATCACATCCTCGCGCATCTCGGTGATAATTTCGGAGACAGACTCCGCGCTCATGAATTCGCGGCGCTGGGCATACACCTCCTTGCGCTGGTCGTTCATCACGTCATCATATTTCAGCACGTTCTTGCGAATGTCGAAATTGCGGATTTCGACCTTCTTCTGTGCCTTCTCAAGCGCCTTGTTGATCCAGGGGTGGATAATCGCCTCACCCTCTTGCAGCCCCAGGCGCTGCAGCATTCCGCCCATGCGCTCAGAGCCGAAAATGCGCATCAGATCATCTTCCAGCGAGAGGAAGAAGCGCGATGCGCCTGGGTCGCCCTGGCGGCCAGAGCGGCCGCGCAACTGGTTGTCGATGCGCCGGCTCTCATGCCGCTCGGTGCCAATCACAAAAAGCCCGCCCGCCGCCAGCGCTTTTGCCTGGTTGGCGTCAATCTCCGCCTTCAGCGCCGCCGGGTCCATGTGCGGCTCCAGCGTCAGGCGCATCTCGTAATTGCCGCCCAGCTTAATATCCGTGCCGCGCCCGGCCATGTTGGTGGCAATGGTAATGGCGCCCGGCACACCAGCCTGGGCGATGATGGTCGCTTCCTGCTCGTGGAAGCGCGCATTGAGCACATTATGCTGGACGCGCCGCTTGGTGAGCAGGCTGGAGATAATCTCGCTCTTCTCGATGCTCGTGGTGCCCACCAGCACGGGCTGGCCGCGCTCCCGGCATTCCTGAATCAGCTTTATGACGGCTTCGTATTTTTCCGCAGCAGTGCGGTACACCTCGTCATCCTGGTCGTCGCGCACCACCGGCACGTTGGTGGGGATATCAACCACCCGCAGCTTGTAAATTTCCTCAAACTCATCCGCCTCGGTCATGGCCGTGCCGGTCATGCCGGCCAGCTTGGGGTAGGTGCGGAAATAATTCTGGAAGGTGATGGAGGCCAGAGTCTGGTTCTCTTTCTGAACCTCGACCTTTTCCTTGGCTTCCAGCGCCTGGTGCAGCCCGTCGGAATAGCGGCGGCCTTCCAGCATACGGCCGGTAAACTCGTCGATAATGACGATCTTGCCGTCACGCACGATGTAATCCACATCGCGCGCGAACAGCGTGCGGGCGCGCAAGCTCTGCTGCACATGGTGCACGAGCGAGATGTTGCTGAGGTCATACAGCCCGCCGGAGAGCAGCGCCGCCTCCTGCAGCATGGCCTCCACAATTTCCGCGCCGTCTTCCGTCATGGTCACGGTGCGGGCTTTTTCGTCTTTCTCGTAATATTCGTGCTTGCCATCCTCGCTCACCTGCCCGCGTGTCAGGAAGGCGGCAACAATCTCATCCACCTGCGCGTACAGGGCGGTTGGCTCGTCCGAGGGGCCAGAGATAATCAGCGGCGTGCGCGCCTCGTCGATGAGAATGGAATCCACCTCGTCCACAATGGCGAAGTTGAATGGCCGCTGGACCATGTCCTCCAGCCGGTACTTCATATTGTCGCGCAGGTAATCGAAGCCGAACTCGTTATTCGTGCCGTATGTTACATCCGCCGCGTAGGCTTCGCGCCGCTCCGTCTCCTCTTTATTGGGGATAATCACGCCCGTGGTGAGGCCCAGAAAACCATAGAGCCGGCCCATCTGCTCGGCATCGCGCCTGGCCAAGTACTCGTTCACCGTCACCACATGCACGCCCTTGCCCGAGAGCGCGTTAAGGTACACGGCCAGCGTGGCCACCAGGGTCTTGCCTTCGCCGGTCTTCATCTCGGCAATGCGCCCCTGGTGCAGCACCATGCCGCCAATCAGCTGCACGTCGAAATGCCGCATCCCCAGCACGCGGCGGCTGGCCTCGCGCACCACGGCAAAGGCCTCCACCAGCAAATCATCCAGCGTCTCGCCTTGGGCCAAGCGGGCCTTGAATTCATCCGTCTTGGCGGCCAGGGCCGCATCGTCCAGCGCCTGAATTTGCGGTTCCAGCGTGTTTATGGCGGCAACCCGGCGCTTGAACCCTTTCAGGGTACGGTCATTGCTGGTGCCGAAGACGGTGCGGGCGAGGCTGAGAAGCATTTTTGGGCGGATTCCGCAGAGTTTGTGGGTATTGGCGCCGTTTCACATAGGCGCGGGGGGCGGGGGGGTCAAATCCCCGTCAGGGCGTGGCCCCGGGGTGGGCGGCGGCATAGGCCAGCTGGTCCTGGGTCTCCTGGAAACCAACCAGAATCTCCGTGTTCGCCGTATCGGGCACATTTGGCAGCTCTATTTTCACCGGCTTGGCCATGGCGCCCGCGGTGGTGCTGTTGCCGGCAAATTTCAGCGTCTGATCATACCGGACTTTCTGGATGATATTATCCCCCGCCGTAATGGCGGTGAACCAGGGCAGGGTGAGCGGGGCGCCATTATTGGCCGGGCCGTTATCGGCCAGGAAGCTTATGTGCACGGTCACCAGCACCGCGTTCTTTTTCTTCTCCAGCTTGCACACGCCGGATACACCCGTGATCTGCGCCGTGCTCACCCGCGCCGCCACATCCTGCCGGTTGGGCAGAAACAGGGTAAGGGTTTGCGCCTGCTGCAGCACGGCCACTTGCGGGCAATACAAGGGCGGCGGCCCCTTCTCGGCGGTCGCGGCCTTGGCGGTGGTAGCGGGCTTGTGCGCGCTGCTGCCGCAACCGGCTAGGGGGATAAGGGCAGCCAGGATGAGGAGGCGAAAATTCTTCATGGCGCCTCCCTTGCCAGAATTTTCACGCCCGGTCATCTACGGGCATGGCAGTTTATACAGAAGTCACCGACGAGGCGCTGACCGCGTTCCTCGCTTTGTACGATATTGGCGCCCTGCGCGCCTATCGCGGCATTGCCGAGGGGGTGGAGAACAGCAATTACGCCCTCAAGACCAGCGCCGGGGACTTCATCCTCACCTTGTACGAAAAGCGCGTGAATCCCGAGGATTTGCCCTGGTTTCTGGGGCTTATGGAGCATCTGGCGGCACAGGGCCTCTCCTGCCCGCTGCCGGTGCGCGCGCGCGATGGGCGTAACCTCAACCCGCTGGCGGGCAAAATCGCCGCCATCACCACCTTCCTGCCCGGCATCTGGCCGCGCCGCGTGCTCATCGAGCATTGCGAGCCGCTGGGCGCCGCCCTGGCCCAGCTGCATTTGGCCGGCCAGGGCTTTGCCCCCACCCGCAAGAACGGCCTTGGCCCAGATGGCTGGGCGCCCTTGCTGCAAAAATGCCTGCCCCAGGCGGACCAGGTGCTGGCCGGGCTGGGCGCGGAGCTGACTGCCTGGCTGGAGCAGATTACCGCAGCCTGGCCGCAAGGCCTGCCCGTTGGTCATATCCATGCCGATCTGTTCCCGGATAATGTCTTCTTCCTCGACGGCAAAATCTCCGGTCTCATCGATTTCTACTTCGCCTGCACCGATATTTACGCCTACGACGTGGCGGTGTGCCTGAACGCTTGGTGCTTCGAGCGCGATTTCTCCTTCAACACCACAAAATCCCGCGCCCTGCTGCGCGGCTACACGGCGCACCGGCCCCTGAGCGGGGCCGAGATGGCGGCGCTGCCGGTGCTGGCCCAAGGGGCGGCAATGCGCTTCCTGCTTACAAGGCTGTATGACTGGCTGAACACGCCGGAGGGCGCGATGGTCACGCCCAAAGACCCGCTGGATTATTACCGCCGCCTGCGTTTCCACCTCGCTGCCAAGGATGCTTCGGCCTATGGCGTCTGACGATATTGTAGAAATCTGGACCGATGGCGGGTGCAGGCCCAACCCTGGCCCCGGCGGCTGGGGGGTGGTGCTGAAATTCAAGGATATATTCCGCGAATTATCCGGCGCCGAGGCGGACACAACCAATAACCGCATGGAACTGACAGCGGCGGCCGAGGCGCTCTCGGCCCTGAAGCGCCCCTGCAAGGTGGTGTTGCATACCGATAGCGAGTACCTGAAAAACGGCATAACGCGCTGGCATACTGGCTGGGTCCGCAAAAACTGGCGCAACGCGGCGGGCGACCCGGTAAAGAACATGGATTTATGGCGCCGGAT
>JAKBCX010000169.1 GCA_021807465.1 Pseudomonadota bacterium
GCGCATACGGTCCTTTCCACCTTCAAGGGGCGCGTGCTGGAAGGCAAGCGCTTCCACCACCCGCTGGCGCCGGTGGACGAGGGCTATAATTTCACCGTGCCGGTTATGCTGGGTGAATTTGTCACCATGGAGGCAGGCACGGGTATCGTCCACATGGCGCCCGGCCATGGCGAGGATGACTTTGTGCTGTGCAAGGCGCACGGCATACCGGTGCCGGATACCGTGGCGGATGACGGCACGTACTATTCCTCCGTGCCGCTATTCGGCGGGTTGCATGTTTATAAGGCTGCCGATCCTGTCTGCAAATCCCTACAGCAGGCAGGCTCATTGCTACATCGTAACGAGTTCATGCACTCTTACCCGCATAGCTGGCGCTCCAAGGCCCCGCTCATCTACCGCGCCACGGCGCAATGGTTCATCCGCATGGATGGCGAGACCGCAATCCGTGCCAAATCGCTCGCCGCCATCGATGCCACGAATTTCGTGCCGGAAATCGGCCGCAACCGCATCCGCTCGATGGTCGAATCCCGCCCCGATTGGTGCATCTCCCGCCAGCGCGCCTGGGGCGTGCCCATTGCTATTTTCGTCGATAAGCGCACGCACGAGCCGCTGCGCGATGCGGACGTGGTCAACCGCGTGGTGGAGATTTTCACCAAGGAAGGCGCCGACGCCTGGTATATCCGCCCGGCTTCCGATTTCCTTGGCCCAGACCGTAACCCGGATGATTACGAGCAGATTTTCGACGTGGTCGATGTCTGGTTCGAATCCGGCTCCACCCATGTCTTCGTGCTGGAAGCGCGCGGCCTGCCCACGCCGGCCGATTTGTACCTGGAAGGCTCGGACCAGCATCGCGGCTGGTTCCAGGCATCTTTGCTGGAAGCTATCGGCACGCGTGGCGCGGCACCGTTCAAGAGCATCGTCACGGATGGCTTCGTGCTCGATGAGCAGGGCCGTAAAATGTCGAAATCACTCGGCAACGTCACCGCGCCACAGGAGGTAAACGACAAATACGGCGCCGACATTCTGCGCCTCTGGGTGATGAATTCCGACACGTCGGAAGATTTGCGCATCGGCCCGGAAATCCTGAAGCAGCAGGCCGAGTTGTACCGCCGCCTGCGCAATACGCTGCGCTGGATTTTGGGTTCGTTGGATGGGTTCACGGACGTGGAGCGGCTGCCTGAAGCTGAATTCCCCACGCTGGAGAAATTCCTCCTGCACCGGCTGTGGGAGCTTAACCAGGAAATCCAGACCGCCTTGCAGGACCATGACTGGACCGGCGTTTACCCCGCTATTCATCATTTCTGCACGACCGACCTTTCCGCTTTCTACTTCGACATCCGCAAAGACTCGCTCTATTGCGACGCGCCATCCGCGCAGAAGCGCCGTGCCGCCCGCAGCCTCCTAGACATTTTAGGGCGCTGCCTGATGACGTGGCTGGCCCCGGCATTGCCGTTCACCGCCGAGGAGGCGTGGGTCACGCGCCACGGCGAGGAAAACTCGGTGCATCTCGAACTCTTCCCGGCCATCCCGGACGCTTGGCGTAACGACGCGTTGGCGGAGAAATTCGCCACCATCCGCGAGCATCGCAGTGGCGTGACTGGCGCGATCGAGTTGATGCGCGTCGCCAAGGAAATCGGCTCGTCGCTGCAAGCTGAGGCCATTCTCTCCGCTGAGGCGCAGACCCTGGAGGGTGATGCCGAATTCTGGTCGGATATCTGCATCACCTCCAGCGCTGTGTTCGGCGCCAGCAATGGCGCTGCCGTGGCGCCGGGCCAGAAATGCGAGCGCTGCTGGCGCGTGCTGCCGGAAGTGGGACAAAACGCCGCCCACCCCACGCTTTGCATACGCTGCTGCGAGGCAGTTAGTTGATGCGCCGCTTTATCGGCTTCGCTGTCGCCCTGCTCATCCTGGCCGCGGACCAGGGCAGCAAATACCTGGTTCTCCACCAGTTGCATCTGTGGGACGGGCATGTGCTGGTGGTGCTGCCGGTGCTCGATTTCGTGCTGGTCTGGAACCATGGCATCACCTTCGGCATGCTGGCGGGCACGGCGAGCAAGGTGATTCTTGCGGGGGGAGCCTCAATCGTCGTGCTGGCTCTGTTTGTCTGGCTATGGCGCACCAAAAGCTGGCTCGTCACCATTGCCGTGGGGGCCATAGCGGGCGGTGCCATAGGTAACGTGCTGGACCGGCTGCGTTTTGGCGCCGTGGTGGATTTTATCCACGTCCATATTGGCTCCGTCGCCTACCCCTGGGTGTTCAATGTGGGAGATTCGGCCATTGTGTGCGGCGTAATTGCCCTTATGCTGGACAGCCTGTTCAGCAAGCCCCCCGTTGCGGCAAATCAGGGGGAAGGATAGGAAGGCCTCATGAACATGCACCGCGCCGCCGCAGCTTCCACGCTCATCCTTGCCCTGGCTTTGGCCGGGTGCAGCGATGCCACCAAAAAAGAATTTGGCCTCGAAGCCAATCCGCCCGACGCTTTCCAGGTTGGCGTGCAGCCGCCTTTGTCTCTGCCACCCGAACTTGGCCAATTACCGCCGCCCAACCCAGGTGAGCCACGCCCGCAAACGGTTGACGCCGCCCAGCAAGGGGCCGCGGTCTTCCAGGGGGGAGGCTCCTCTTCCTCCAGCACGGCCGCAACGCCTGGTGAGCAGGCCCTGTTGCAGCAGGCCGGCCCCACGCCGCCCGCCACCATCCGCGCCCAAGTGAACCAGGATGCGTTGATTGCTAGCAAACCGCCAGGATTTGTCTCTGGTCTCATGGGCAACGGTCCGGCCCCGACGCCGGTGGTTAACGCCCCAGCCGAGCAGCAGCGCCTGCAGGAGAACGAGGCACTTGGCCAGCCCGTGACCAGCGGCACCACGCCACAGCAGACGGACCAGAACAAAGGCTTGTTCGGCCGCTTCCTGGACCTGTTCTAAAACACGCTGTAAACTCTCCTGCGTGGCAATGTTTGTGGCCTTGCGGGCCGCAGCAAGCAGGGGGATTGCGCGGCATGGATGGAACAGCCCAATTGGCGCTGCGGGGCATAAGCCGCGGTCTCCATCTCGCCGGCTATTTTGCAGCTTTTGGAACTATGTTTCTGCAAGCCGCTTTCCTGCGCGGCGGAGAATTGCGGGGCGTTAAGCTGTTGGCTTGGGCCGGGTGCGGGGTTGCATTACTGGCTGGTTGCGCTTGGTTCGCCCTGCAAACTGCCTATTTCGTATCGGCTCAAAATTTTGCCGGACTCATCTCAGCCATTCCCGCCGTGCTGCAATATACACGTTTCGGCGCTTTACTGCCGGGGCGCATGGCGGCGCTGCTTCTGGCCGCCTTGCTGTTCCAGGCCAACAGGCCGCGCCTTGCGGCGCTTTTGGCCTTTATCGGCGTAGTGGCGGAAGCCTGGCTTGGCCATGGCGGTGCCATGCCTGGCCGGTTAGGGAACGTGCTGCTGGCAACTTCTATCCTGCATCTAGCTGCTGCCGCCTTATGGCTGGGCACCCTTCCTGCTTTGTTTTTGGCCGTGGCAAAATTGCCGGAGCCAGGCCCGCTGGTGCGCCGTTATTCGCTTTTTGGCATAGGCTGTGTTGCCGTGCTGCTGCTCACGGCTCTGGTGCAGTATGTCATCCTAATCGCCCGTCCGGCAGCATTGTTCGCTTCAGGTTATGGTGCCCTGGCCCTGGTCAAAATTATCCTGCTCGCCACGCTTATCGCCATCGCGGCTTATAACCGGCTGTGCCTTACACCGGCCCTGCCAGCCAGCCGCATGGTTTTACGGCGCGCCATAGGCACCGAGATTCTGCTGGGGCTTCTGGTTCTTGTCGCAGCGGGGCTGCTATTGCAGTTTGCTCCGCCTGCCATGGTACATACCGGTTAGGGCAGAATTTCGTCCGCCCATAAATCTTCAAGCTTCTGCCGGGGGGTAATCAGCCTTACCTGCCCGTTATCAATCAGTACCGAGGCTGCGCGGGGGCGCGCATTATAGGTGCTGCTCATCACCGCCCCGTAAGCGCCCGCATCCAGTAGCGCCACGCGCGCGCCGGGCGCGAGGTTGGGCAGCTCACGGTCCTTGGCGAAACAATCCGCGCTCTCGCATACTGGTCCCACCACATCGGCGGGGCTTGCCGCTTCGTGGAATTGCACCGGATTCACCGGCAGGATGCCATGCCAGGACTCATATAAAGCCGGACGCATCAACTCGTTCATCGCCGCATCCAGTACCACGAAGCGCTTGCTCGTCTGCTTCTGCAGCACCACCGAGGCCAGCAGCAGTCCCGCAGGCCCCACCAGATAACGCCCAGGCTCCATCAGCAGTTTCACGCCCACCCCGCCCACGGTTTGCTTCACCACGGCGGCGAAGGCGGCCAGGTTCATGCCCGGTTCATCATGGTAGCCAATGCCAATGCCGCCGCCGAGGTCCAGCACCGTCACCTCCAGCCTTTGCGCCCGTAGGGTCCGTACCATTTCCGCTGCCTTGGCATAGGCGGCGGCATAAGGGGCTGGGGAGAGAATCTGACTGCCAATATGCAGTGCCAGCCCGCGAATGGCGATGCCGGGCAGGGCGCTGGCACGGGCGTAAAGGGCGGGAATATCCGCCGCCGCGATGCCGAATTTATTCTCCGCCAACCCGGTCGTTATCTTGGCATGCGTCCCGGCATCCACGTCGGGGTTCATGCGCAGCACAATGCTGGCCGTGGTGCCCAGGCGCGTGGCCAGGGCAGAGATCATCTCCAGCTCTTCTGCGCTTTCCACGTTAAATTGGCCAATTCCTTG
>JAKBCX010000170.1 GCA_021807465.1 Pseudomonadota bacterium
CGCAGGGGGGCAGGTGGGCTTCGCCACACGGGTTGGTGGCGCTGATTTGCTCGCAATAATGGAGATTGTTCATTTTGTTGATGCGGTCGATGAACAGCACGCCAGGCTCGCCGGTGATGAAGCTGGAACGCATCAGATCATTCCACAAACTGGCTGCCTGAACCTCGCGCTCGGCCAGGAAGGGCGCCACATGGGGGAAGCGCAGCTTCCAGGGCGCATCTGCGTTGGCGGCGTGCATGAAGTCATCCGTAACGAGGACGGAGAGATTGAAATGCGTGAGTATGTTTGGCGCGCTTTTGGCCGCGATGAACATGCCGATATCAGGATGGCCGCAGTGCAGCGTGGCCATCATGGCGCCACGCCGGGCGCCTGTGCTTTGAATGGTGGCGCACATCGCGTCCCAGACATTCATGAAAGATACAGGGCCTGAGGCGATGCCGCCAGCGGCGCGGGCCGCCACGCCATGCGGGCGGAGGGTTGAAAAATCATACCCCACGCCGCCACCTTGCTGCATTGTTATAGCGCCCTCCTGCAAGGCGCGGAAAATGCCGGGGATGGAATCCTCGATTTCGCCCATGACGAAGCAGTTGAGCAGCGTGACGCGATGAGGCGTGCCTGCCCCGGCCATGATGCGGCCGCCGGGCAGGAAGTGGAAATTGCGCAGGATGCTTTCGAACCGGCCGGCCCAAATGGGCTGCTCGCGGGGTTCGGCCGCGGCCAAGGCACGTGCGACGCGCTGCCATGTTGCGTGAATATCGGCCTCAGCCGTGCCGCCATGGCGGTAACGCTGCGACCAGATGAGGCGGGCTACTTGGGTGGTCAGGCCGTAATCTTCCATTTTGCTTCCGGTGATTTTGCGCGCGGGCTTGGCCGGATGGCGTGCTGCACCAGGGGAGATACCCCTTATACTTGATGCTAACTGAAAGATGGGAATGAAATTTCTATGTATCCACCTGAAATCTCGCCGTCTTTTGTTTTCAGCCGGCCATTCAGGACGTTGACCAGATCGGCCATGACCCGCTGGTCGAGCGCAGATGCTGGCAAGGCTGGCGTGGCGCTGGCGCGGAGCCGGAAGAAGCCTAGATCGTCCTGAGACAGATTGAGACGAATTGTGCTCTCTCTTTCACTACTTAACGTAAATAATATCCAGACAAGCATCATGTCGGCGGCGGCCAGCACGGCAGCGCGCCGCCGGTATGCTGGTATGACGGCGTTTACAAAGTCGAATTCAGCTCCATTTACGCGGAACAGCATTGCCAAATCGGCGGTGAGTGAGAAGAGAATCTCCCGGATCAGGGTCAGTTTACGGTCGTCTTGTGCTGCGAGGTCTCGGAAATTACTGCTGATATTGCGGGCAATATCCATGTCCCATCCTGTATCAGCCGTTTTGAACCGGGTTTCTCCAAGATAGATGATGCGGGCGAGGAGAATGGAGCGATGCATGGCTTCATGTACCCAAATGGGCTTGAAGACAGATTCTCCATCGCGCGCGATTGGTATGGTTGCATCGAGAAGCTCGCAAAGAATTTTTTGCGAGCCAGGGGAGAGTTTGGCTTTTGAAACGGCAGGACCCGGGCGCGCGAAAGGAATGCGGCGCAAGGGTGATGCTGAGGGGGGCAGGATAAAGTCTGTCATGTTTATAGCAGATTAAAGTTTATAGGTATATCCAGGAGAATTTTGGCAACAGGAGCGTTTGGTCCGGCGCCGACGCTTACGCCCAGATTGACACTGGTGCGGCGGTTGACCTGATACCCGATGCCGAAGTTGAATTCACCAAAATCGTAAGCCGACCCGTTGATGGACGAGCCATCTTGCGAGGCGGTGAATACGTGCTCCTGCTCGTAGCTGAGCGTCATTGATGTATGCTCGTTGAGGGCAAAGCCGAAGCCGAATGTGGCGGCTATAGCGTTGCCGGGTTTTAGATCGGTGCGGATGGTTGGACCGCCGGCTGGGTTTTGTAGATTTACGGTGGAACCGAAATTATATATATACTGGATGTTGGCGAACAGCACACCGGGGTCTGTTGGGTAGAGGATGGTTACGCTTGGCTCTAACGCGTTAAAGCCTGTGCCTGTTGGCAAGCGTTTTTGAATTCCCGAAAGGTATTGCCCATTCGGGTCTTCAACCGTGTATATTGGCACGTCGTAAGGGCTGATTCCCGTGGCAGTTTTGTATATTAGGTTGCCGATGAAAATCGGCATTCCGGAATCGCCGCGGTTGAATTGGTAGCTGGCGCCGAGCTGGATGTCGCCGATGTTTACGTTATTTGCCGATGGCGTGAGCGCAAGTGCATTAGGCCCCACGGCCTGCGTGGTGGTAATGCCGTATTCCGCGACAACGGGAACCTTGATGTTAAGCTCTAGCCTGTTGGTGACGCCCCAGCGGCCTGTAACGGCAAAGGTGCCGACATTTTGCTGTACGCGCTCTACATAAATATTTCCGAAGGTGAGGCCTGGGATAATTGTGAAGCCATTCACCGCCAACTGGTTGTATGAGTAGTAGTCGTATTCGAACGAAGGGTCGATGATGATATGGCCGCGCGGTGTTAAAACGCCGCCGTTGCTGGACAGGGAGGTGTCTGTCTGTAGAACCGTTCTGGTTTGCTGCTGGCTTGGTGTGGGGCCTTGGATGGAAGTCTTGCCATCGGCACTTTGCGTGGATGGCTGTGTGCTTGGCGCTGGCTGCTGGTCCGCCGCCGTTTGCACTGGCGTGGCGGTGCTATCGCCGGTTGTGCCGCGGCCGTGCAGCTTGTTAAGCTGTGTATCCTTCAACTGCTGGTTCAGCATAAGTTCTTCTTGATCGAGCCTTAGCGCTTGTTGTTCGAGCTGCAATTCAACGCGTTGCAGTTGAGCTTTCTGCGCTTCTATTTGGGCTTGAAGGGATTTCAGGTCTGTGTTGCTGCTGCTGCTATTGGTGCTGAGCGCAACTGCGCTGTGGCACCAAAACAAAGTCATGGCAGCGACAGATCCTGTCAGGAATGTAATGCCATGTTTATTTTCTTTATATGTAGCCATAGCTTGCCGGCCCCTGTGCTTTTGGGTGCTTATCACGAGTGCCTCCTATGTCCCGGACATGGTCGTAAATGCACCGTGGAGCCTTTGGCCTTGGCTTTATATGATCTGAATCAATAACAAATAATTTAATAATTCGAAATGTACCAAATGTGGGCGCGACTACTTCGAAAAATTCGAAATGTGTAAATGCCGCCGTATCACCGGTACAGTGATTGTATCTGTGACACAGGGGTGAAACAGCAGCGCTGTGACGCGTACCTAAGGGCATTTTTGGTTAAAAACCCTTCTAATTCAAAGGCACTTTTGAATTACGGGGCTGGCTTTTGAGTTTGGCATGGTGGTTGCAGTAGCTCTCTGCACCAAGGTCTCGTGGCCAACCGGTTTTAAGAGCTGCGATGTTACGAAAGATTTTGGGTGGAAATGAAACACTGCGAACTTCAACGTCATTGAACAGGAGATGTACATGCGTAAGATTTTGCTCTCGGGCGCTTCCTTGCTGCTGCTGACTGCCGGTGTGGCGATTGCCGTACCCCCTGGCCCTCCTAGCCCTCCTGGCTCCACAACCACAAACACCAATGTGGAGATCCCGGTTATCAAGAACGCTGGATCTGGCGGTTCTGGCACCAATAGCAGCGCCACCACGGGCGGCACTGCGGTCAGCGCTTCTCTTAGCAAGTCGTTGAATGATAACCTCAACACGACGAGCTCCAATAACCAGTCCAACTCGAACAATGAGACGATATTGAAGGCCTTTGATGGTGGCACTGTATTGAGCAATTCCACGCTCAACTCGTCTAGTTCGCACACCCATGTTGACGTGACGCTTGCATCGGCTGTGGCCGCTGGCAATGTGTCGGACAACCGTGTGGAAAACGAGCCGCATGAAGCGCACCTGAATGCCGGTGCGATGCAGAGCCATGTGAATGGCGGCACGGGCATCATGTCGGCGCAGCAGAATACTGGGGCGAATTCTCTGCAGCAGACCTCTGTTGCTCTTAGCTCCATAGTCTCTGGTTCGGGCAGCGGTGGCAGCCGGCCCTGAAGCCACATTCACGGTTTGGCACGCTCCGCACCATTCACGTGGTGCGGAGCTATTTGGGTGTTAGCTTGGGAGATTAAGAAAATGCGCGTCCAGAAATTGATTGCATATCTGATTGCTGGTGTCATGCTGCAAGGCACGGCTGCTTTCGCTTCTCCTGCGGCGGATGGAAATGCGTCTCCGCTTTTGGCTTTGGGCAAGCCGGCGACCACGGCACAGTTGAAGGCCGCGCGGGCGAGGGGGGAATTGGTGGTTTCTGCGGCAAGCAGCGGCAATGTTGGCAATAACAGCGTTGGCGCCGGGAGCACGACAGGAACGATCACGGATAACCAGTCTGTTCAGAATAACAGCGGCTTCACGACTGTTTTACAGAATACGGGAAATAACGCATTGCTTCAGAACAGCACTTCCATCTATGTTTCGGTAAAATGAAACGCCGCGCTCTTCTGCCGGCCGCATACGCCGGTGCATTCTTTGTAGCCGCACGAAAAGCCAGTGCAGGCCAGGTGGCGTTTAACAATTTGATTCCCGGCGGATCTGGCGTGGTTGTGCCAGCGCAGAGCTTCGCAGCACAGAGATTTGCCAGCACGGTTGAGCAGGAATATGATTTTTCCTGTGGTTCGGCGGCGCTCGCAACGCTGCTTACCTATAGCTACAA
>JAKBCX010000171.1 GCA_021807465.1 Pseudomonadota bacterium
CCTCATGCTTGATGAGCTGCCAGGCGTTGCAGAAATCATTCACGTCGTAAAAAATCGGCGGCTCTTTCTCGTGCAATTTGGCCATGAAATCATGCGGGGCCGCGAGAAATTCGGCGCCCGTGGTCAGGCCGATGGAGCGGACCAGTTCTTTGGGGACATGTGGCGGAATCTGGCTTGGCCCTACATAACGGGGGAGAACCGGCGGCACCGGATGGGCGGGATCTATGGTCATGATGAGTGCTCGCTATTCTTTCTATTGTCAGGCGTATTGCTTCGCGGGCAAACACACCACGAGGCCGTCGAGATCGTCGGTCATGCTGATCTGGCAGGAAAGCCGGACGTTGTGCCTTGCCGGCCCCTCATCGGCGTCGAGATCGGTGACAGCCTCAAGCAGCTCGCGCTCCTCATGCGTGGCAGGCCCTCCCACCTTTGCCGCCCAGGCGTCATCGATGAAGCAGCGGCAAGTGGCGCAGGAAAGCGCGCCGCCACATTCTCCGGCAATGCCGGGAACATTGTTGTAGAGCGCGCCCCGCATGACATTCTCGCCAACCGGCACGTCAATCTCGTGTGCGGTTCCGCCGTGCTCTATGTATATGACCTTGGGCATGAAAGTTCCCTAAAAAATGCTTTAGGAAAGTGATCCTGCAGGGAGGGGGGAGGATGCATTGATTTAGGTCAAGAGGAATAAGAGGGGGCGGCCATGCCGGTCCAATTCTGCCCCAGGACGCTCGGCGGCCGTATTGGCCAGGGGACGAGGGAGATGCTGGCCAGTGATAAAAATTAGTAAATCATTACAATTATGTTAGCCGTGGCGCCGCGAGCGTCCCGATTGGCAGTGAGTGTTCACGGTGTGGATATATTTTGTTATTTATTAGTAACAAAATGATAGAGCGTGATTTTGCTTAACGATGCGTGGATGATTGTATATTTTATCCGAAACGAGATGCCGTGCTTCAACCATAAGGTGAATGGGTATTAGCCTCTTTACATTGTTATGCACACGGGCGTGGACGCATCTCTTCCCGCGCTGGGCGGTATGTTGGCACTGCAACTCGAATTATTGTTTTATGTCTGCGGGAGGGAGTAAAGTATCGCTGTCTCAGCGGCTATGTTTTTAAATAGATTTAATTCCCAAAAAGAAATAATTAACAACTCTCACTGGCGATGATAGCACCGTAATTGTCGGCGGCGCCCGGCGGGGGGGATATTGTCAAGCCGGGGTTTTTGCCGTTTATTGCGTTATGGGGCGATAATAGCGGGCATATTCAACTACATCGAAGGTAAGGTGCGGAATTATGACAACAGCTTTGGATGTCACGCTTAGCAGCACATTGCTCGATGAGTTGAAGACCAATGGCACCGGATTTTCAGCTGTTTATGTCGTCGCCTTCGACACAGCCTCGACATCCGCGGTAAACCTTACCGGCTCCAGCGATTGGGCGACCCTCGCCATCGATGGCACAGTGACCGGCGGAACCTCGGTGAACATCGATAGCAGCCTTACCGGTACGGCCGTTGATACGATTTCGCTGCCCGATTCGTTTGCCAGCGGTAAAGTTTACGTGATCGTCGAAAGCTCGGCGGCGAACGAGTCGCTCTCTAACATTATTACCCTGCAAAGCCAGATTAACGCGCAGAGCGCGGCGCAGTACGATTTTGGCTACGACTCGATAGAGGCCAACCTGACCGGCACGGCTTACGATGCGGGCAACCTGACCTCGGTGGTGGAATACGGCCTGCCGATGGCGCTTGGCGTAAGCTACAGCAATGGAAGCACGTCCAGCTCCGGCTATAATATCAGCGGGGCGTCCATTGTCAGCGGCCTTACTTCGGCCGGCTCAACCATTTCCACCTACGGCACTGGCCCCCTGAGCGGCACCTTCCAAATGGCGCAGCCACCCAGCTCGCCTAGCGACTGGACAAATTACGTCACCAGCCTGGAAGGGACGCAGAGCAGCGATATTACCCTGTCCGGCTTTTTCGATGGCGCCGCAGATGCCGGGGGCACTTACCATAATGCCGGCTATTACGCGTATGACCTTGTATGGGACACGGTCAATAATTTGTTTCTATTGGAAGCGCTCTCCTCCAGCCAGATTAAGGGCACCATCGCGCTCACGCCGCAACAGCTTGAAGACAGTATCTACCAGACCAATGGCACGGCCGATATTTATGCCAGCATCTCCACCACTGTTGTAAACAGCCAGGCCACGATCACGTCGGTACCATTTGAGACCATGAATACCGGTGCCAACAACCAATGGGGGGCGGTGCTGCGCGAACTCCTGGTCGGGTTCAATGCTGGTTATTTGGGGTCCACGGGGCAGCCCATTAATGCGCAGCTCAGCGGCACCACGCTGGCCAATAGCACCATTGACCTCAACCAGAGCTATAATTGGGACCCCGCCGAGGCATTTGGGCAGAGCCTCATCTCACATCCAACGGTATCTCAATACTATAACTCTTATGCGGCGGTTATTGGCGACAACTCCAATTCCTACGGCTATGGTTATTCAGACGCGCAAACGGCGGCCTATACCTCCGGCGGCCCGCTTATTTCGCTTGTCGAGCCAGGAACAACGATTGACGTGCCGACGATCGGCCTGACGATTTTCGGGCCGAATGACCAGCCCACGGGCTACACCACGCCAGCAATCAACAATATTATTACATCCGCTACCGGAACATATGCCTCTCCCACCGGGCTGAGCAGCGACAATATCGTGCTTGATTTCGCTTCCAGCGATGGCACGAATGCCGGTGTGGTGCTGTCCGCCAACAGCACGATCGAGCTTGGGGTCATGACCTCTGATACGGGCGGTCACCCCACCTTTACCGTGGTGACGCTGCAAAGCGATACGGGGCCAGGCCTGTGGCAGAACTGGATTATCGAAACGCTGGGCGGCGGTGGCTATACCGCCGTGGCGGCTGGCGGCGCGGAGCCGGTAGGGTCCATGCAGATTCAGGACCTGCCGCTGAATGCGACTGGTGGCGTCACCTGGTTCCAGGTGACTGAGGCAAATAGCGGCGGCTCCAAGACATTTGACCTGTATATGACGGCCGCCAATCCAACCATCAACAACACCGGCACCATTTCGCAGGGCAGCGTTATGGGCGGCACCATCTCAGGCACCACGGGCGCGCTCACCGCCAATGGCGGCACGATTACCGGTGTTACCATCTCCGCTGCCAATGTATCCGGCGGCACGCTGCTGGGCGGCACCATTACCAACGGCACCCTCGCGGGCGCCACGGTCACAGACATCACACTCAGCAGCGGTATCGTCATGGGCGGCACGTTGCAGGGCGTCAGCGATACCGATACCGCGGTCAGCGCCTCCGAACTTAATGGCGGCGTACTCAGCGATGGCACGCTGACCGCCGGCACTGTTACCACGGGCACGGTTACCGACGGTATTATCGGCGGCTTTACCGCCAGCAGCACCAGCACCTGGCTTATCACCGGCGGCACCACGGAGGCCGGCGGTACCATTGTCAATGCCACGCTCACATCTGGCGCGCTTAGCGGCGCTACGCTCAGCGGCGGTATCGTCACCGCAAATGGCGCGAATTCGCCCAACATACTGGACGAAATCATCACCGGCGGCACAATTTCAACGCCGGTGCAATTACTCAATCCTAACTATACCGGCCAGAGCGGCGCGGCTGCCGTTGACGGGCTGGGCGGAGTGAGCGGCACTTCAGGGCAGTCGGCACCGCAATATGTGAACTCACTTACCTATAATCTGGCGGGTTCGGATGCCGCGGCCAGCGACCCCGCGCTGCTGACCATCAACAGCTCGGCATCTCTCGTCGATGGCTTGACCGTTCCCTTCTCCCCCGTTGTTGGTACCCTCGACGTTGGCGGCACCTTCATCGCCCTGGGCGGCCAGCCGGGCACGAGCGGTAATGTTGTTGCGACCAAAGATGACGTGCTGAATTTCGCCTGGACCGGCGAGAACAGCACTCTTACCCCCACCACCGTGCTGAACAGCATCACCACCACGGCGGGGATCGACACCTACAGCAACAAGGTGAATGCCGGGGACGTTGCCCGCATCGAGATCAGCTCCTCGTCCCATGTCGAATTTGTAACGGCTGTCGGCAATCTCGATGGCGAATGGCAGACGGGCACAATCGATGTGCCGGTTGGCACTTACAGCGTGACGATGCAGGATTTCCAGGCATCCGACACGTCCTACACCAATCCGCTGACCCCGATGAGTGATCCGCTTACGCTGATCGTGGAGGCGGCGACTTGTTTCGCCGCCGGTACGCGCATCGCCGTGCTCCAGCAGGGCGAAGTGCGACAGGTGCCTGTGGAGGCGCTGGCCGAAGGGGATGAGGTGGTCACCGCCAGTGGCACGCAGAAGCTGCTTTATCTCGGCCATCAGGCCTATGACGGGCGGTTTATTGCAGGCAATAATCTGGCCTTGCCCATCTGCATCAGGGCGGGCGCGCTGGGCGAGAATTTGCCCATGGCCGATCTCCACGTCTCGCCCGGCCACGCCTTCGCGTTCGGCGATGTGTTGATCCAGGCGCGGCATCTTGTGAATGGCCTCAATGTTACCCAGGCGGAGGCTGTGGACTGCGTGCATTATTACCATATCGGGCTGGCCGAGCACGATCTGGTGTTCGCCGAGGGCGCGCCGGCTGAAAGCCTGTTCCCCAACGATGATGCCAGTGAGTTCGGCA
>JAKBCX010000172.1 GCA_021807465.1 Pseudomonadota bacterium
ATATACCCCGAGCCGTCAACCAGAACGAGCTTCAATGCGCGTCGTCCGCCGCGCCCTCTTCCAGCACGAAAATTTTCGAACAATAAGGGCAGGTGACCTGGTGGTCAGTGATTCGCAGATAGATGCGCGGATGGCCCAGCGGCCCCACACCGCCATCGCAAGAGACAGTAGGGGTATGGACGTGAACAATCTCGGTCTGTTGGGTCTGCGCGCTCATGAAAACCTGCCACTACAAATAAACCTGCGGCGCATCTTAGCGTGGCTTGGCGCGTTTCCCAAGCTGGCCCTGCTGGCCGCCCTGGCCGGCTGCGCCCCCATCCCGTTCGGCGTGCCCCAGCCTTATCCCGGCCACCCCATCATCACCTCCGGCTATTTCCATCTGCCCGATGGCGCGGTGCAGCCCTACCGCCTTTACCCGGCCCAAGGCCCCGTAAAAGCCGTGGTGCTGGCCCTGCACGGCTATACCGACAGCCGCGACGGCTGGGCCATGCTCGCCAGCTACCTCAACCCCCACGGCGTAGAAATCTACGCCCCCGACCTCTCCTCCTTCGGCGCCAGCAAAAACCGCGGCCACTGGCCCGGCACAGACGTGCTGGTGCATGAATCCCGCGCCGAGGCTGAGCAGCTCCGCGCCAAATATCCAGGCGTAAAACTCTTCATCATGGGCGAATCCATGGGCGGCGCCATCGGCCTGCTCCTGGGCGCCTCGCCCAGCCCGCCGCCGGTGGATGGCTACATCCTCTCCGCCCCTGCCGTTTGGGGCGGCCCGGCCATGAACCCGTTCTACCGCGAAACCCTGCGCATCGCCGCCTTCTTCGCCCCCGGCAAGCGCCTCACCGGCCAGTCCGTCCATGTCATGGCGTCAGACAACATCCCGGCCCTTATCGCCTTTGGCGAAGACCCGCTTACCCTCCACGCCCCCAGCATCGCCAACATAGAAGGCCTGGTCACCCTCATGGGCCAGGCGCAAGCCGCCTGCGCGTCTTTCCGCCAGCCCGCTCTCATCCTGTATGGCGGGCACGACCAGCTTATCCCCAAAGACGCCATGAGAAGCTGCTGGAACGCCATCCCCGCCAACGCCCCTGTAACCCTCGCCTACTACCCGCCGGATTACCACCTCATCACACGCGACCTGGAACGCGCCACGCCGGATGCCGACATCCTCGCCTATATCCAAAGCCGCGGCCTGCCATCCGCCGCGCCGAGCGAGGCGATCATCTTCCTAAGCGGGCAATAGCGCCACGCAGGGTCTAGCCCGCCTTGGCCTTCGCCTCGTCCAGCATCTCCACGTTCACTTCCAGCGTCGAGACATGGTCACCCCGCTCCAGCTTCACATTCACCCTGTCGCGGTCAATCGCCACATGCTTGGCAATCACTGCCAAAATTTCCTCGCGCAAAATCGCCGCCAAATCCGCCCGGCCGGAGAGTGCCCGCTCATGCGCCAGCAAAATCTGCAGTCTGTCCCGCGCCACGGGCGCCGAGCGGGTGCGGGTGAAAAAGCTGAATATGCTCATGCCACCGCCGCCTTCCGCCCAAATAGCCGGCCGATCAGCCCTTTTTTCTCCACCGGCTCCACAATCTCCAGCATCTCGCCGCGCAGCCGCTTGGCGGCATCCGCATAGGCCTTCGCCGCGGCGGATTCCGGGTTATGCAGCGTCACCGGGCAGCCGAGGTTAGAGGCGTTCAGCACATCCGCGCTCTCCGGCACAATGCCGAGCAGCGGAATCGCCAGAATCTCCAGCACATCCTTCACATTCAGCATCTCGCCCTTGGCCGCGCGCGCCGCGTTATAGCGCGTCAGCAGCAAATGCTTCTCAAAATGCTCGCCATTCTCCGCGCGCAGGGTTTTGGAATCCAGCATGCCGATAATCCGGTCGGAATCGCGCACCGAGGACACTTCCGGGTTCGTCACCACCACCGCCATATCGGCAAAACGCATGGCAAGCTGCGCGCCTTTCTCAATCCCCGCCGGGCTGTCGCAGATAATCCAGTCAAATTTCGCGCGCAGCTCGTTAATCACGCCCAGCACGCCTTCCTCGGTCAGCGCATCCTTGTCGCGCGTCTGCGAGGCCGGCAGCAGAGAGAGCGTCTCGATGCGTTTATCCCGGATCAGCGCCTGCGGGAGCTTTGCATCACCCTGCACCACATTCACCAGGTCGAACACAACGCGCCGCTCCGCACCCATCACCAGGTCAAGGTTGCGTAAGCCCACGTCAAAATCGATGAGCACAACATTCTGCCCGGTCTGCGCCAGGGCCGCACCCAGAGAGGCGCTGCTGGTCGTCTTGCCCACGCCCCCTTTGCCCGAGGTCACCACCACAACTTTAGACATCCCTGTAAACTCCTTGCCTGCTTGGCGGTAAAATTCTTACCCCAGTGCGGAAATCTTCAGCCCGCCCTGGTCCAGTTGTATCTGCACCGCGCAATCGTCGAAACTTTTGTTCCAATCATCCGCCGTGCCGTAAATTCCATCTATGGCCACAAGCTCCGCGGCCAGCTTGCGGCAGAAAATCCGCGCATTGGCGCCGGATTTCACCCCCGCGATCGCGCGCCCGCGCAGCGCCCCGTAAACATGCACCGAGCCGCCAGCCACCACCTCCGCGCCAGAAGACAGCGCGCCGATAATGGTCACATCCCCATCCTCGAAAATAATGGATTGTCCCGAGCGTACAGGCCGATCGATCAGCAGCGAGGTCACGGCGGGCACCAAGGCCGGGGCGGGCGTACGCTCCGCCACGCTCGGCAGCGCAATCTCGCGCCCCAGCTCGTCCTCGCCCCCGGTTTTCTGCCGTAAATCCGGCAAATTGGCGAAGCGCGACCCGGCCAGCCTGTGCCGCTCAATGCCCTCCACGCCAATAATCTGCAGCCCGCGCATATCCAGCGCATACAGCAGCGCGGCAGGGTCGGAGCGGTCACCTTCAAGGGCTGAAAAATTTACGACAACGGGTTTTTGCGCAAAATACCCGGCCGCCCGTTCCATCTGCGCATCCAGCGCCGCCAGCCACCCCGTAACCGGCGGCTCAGGCACGAGTATAAGCGCCATAAAGCTGCGCCCGCGCACCCGTAATTGCGGCAGGGCCGAGGCATCACTCGGCATGGGCGTGCCTTATTATTTCAATACGGTTCAGTATTATCCGGCCTGTTGGGTGGTAACATGCAGTCATAACCTTTTCCGCGTTACGCAGCCCCGCGAGTCAGGTCAAGCAATGCCGCATTAAGTCAATGCAAGATGCCGCTATCTCCGCCTTACCCGTCATCCCCGCGCAAGCGGGGGTCTGGTGAAAACACGGGCATGCGGTGAAGCTGCGAGTACCGGCCGCTGCAACAGGTTCTGGTGCAGCCCCTAACCGGCGTCCTTCTTTATCGGCCTGGGCCGGCCTTCGGCATCTATGGCCACAAATTTGAACACGGCCTTCGTCACCTGCTGGTCAACCTCTTCCGAGCGTTCACGCCGCCAGGCTTCCACGGAAATATTTATCGAGGTACGCCCGGTCGAGAGCGGTTCGCAATACACTGTCACCTCATCCCCAACCTTCACCGGGCGGAGGAAGCTCATCGCCTCCACCGCCACGGTCACGCAGCGCCCATGCGCCACCCGCGCAGCCTGGTTGCCGGCTGCCAGATCCATCTGGCTCATCAGCCAGCCGCCGAAAATATCGCCATTAGCATTGGCATCGGCCGGCATGGCGATGGTGCGGATCATCGGCATACACGCCGGAGGCTTCACGCCCTCGGTGGTCATCTTACAGGCTCTTCTCAATCCAGGCCTTCAACGCCGATTTCGGCGCCGCGCCTACCTGCTGTGCCGCCACCTTGCCGTCCTTGAAGATCAGCAGGGTCGGGATCCCGCGCACGCCAAACTGGCTCGGCGTCATCGGGTTCTCGTCGATATTCACCTTCACGATCTCAAGCTTGCCTTCATATTCCTTGGCGAGATCCTCCAGCGACGGCGCAATGGAACGGCACGGGCCGCACCATTCAGCCCAGAAATCCACAAGCACGGGCGCGCCGGATTTCAGCACATCGGTTTCGAAAGTCTCGTCGGTAACGGCTTTGGTCATGGTCAGAATCCTTGAGCTATAAGGCGTTTTCCGCAACATGGCGCCTATCCGTGTGCCAATCAACCCGGAGCAGCCCCATCCAGCAGCGCCGCGGGCACTTCCATCACGGCGGCCGTCTCAGTCCAGATCAGCAAGGCGCGAATTTCGTGCGCCGGGTAAATTTGCTGCAAAATCTGCCTATAGGCGGCAAGCTGGCCGATATATTTTTCCGGGATCAAGCCATGCGTCCCGGGCGGGGCACGGTCGCTTTTATAATCCGCGAGCCAGACCTGCATGCCGGTCACCGCCAGCCGGTCCACAATGCCCCCCACCTCGCGCCCCGCCGCCACACCGGCCAAAGGCACCTCAGCCAGCGAGGACGGTCCAAATAAATCATGTAGTTCTAACCGCTCCAGCACCGCCAGCACCGAGTCGCAAATGGCTGCCGCCTGTGCGGCAATCCCCGCCTCCTGCGCCGCCAGATATTTTATCGCCGCCCCCCGCCGCGCCTTGGGCGGCAGCCCCGGCAAATGCTGCAACAGCGTGTGAATTGCCGTGCCCCGGCTCATCGCCGCACTCTGCGCTCCGTGCGGCACGGCCCCCAACGGGCTTACCGCCACCGCCCGCCGCGCCTCTTCGTCCAGGCTCCGGC
>JAKBCX010000173.1 GCA_021807465.1 Pseudomonadota bacterium
GCTTCTCATTGGCACAAATCTGCTCATACACAATGGCGGAAACTCCCGCCACCTCGCGCAATGCGCGCTGCACTTCGTCCAGATGGTCGCGGTGCAGAACCCGTACAGGAGCATTCGTATACTTCTCCGGCTCATCACTCACCAGCACCACGGGCGAAACCCCTTCCGCCTGCAGCTCTTTGATGATCATATCGACGGAGATGTTCCCCTCCATCGGCTGCCCGCCGGTCATAGCCACGGCATCGTTATAAAGAATCTTGAACGTAACATTAGCCTTGGCCGAGAGTGCCGCGCGTATGGCGAGAATCCCGGAATGGGTGTAAGTACCGTCTCCCATATTCGCGAAAACATGTTTTGTTTCCACGAAGTTTTTTGCCCCCACCCAAGCCAGCCCCTCCGCGCCCATACCAACCACATTCATGGTACGCCGTTCGGGCATAAAAGCGGCTAGCCCATGGCAGCCTGTAGCGCCAAGTGCGATGCTGCCATCTGGAATAGCGGTGCTGGAATTATGCGGGCAGCCCGAGCAGAAATAGGCGGGGCGGATGGCCGATGGCGGTGGCACGGCAGCCTCGAACGCCGTAAGCCGCGCAGCGCGGCGCGCCACTTCATCATCGTCAATTTCCAATCGTGCCATTTGCCGCAGAATAGCATGGCGCACCTGCGCCGCATCCAGCACGCCATCGGCCGGAAATAGCACATGCCCTTGTTCATCTCGCTTCCCGAGAATCTCCGGCCGTGTGGCCAGCCCATAAAGAGCGGCAGAAAGCTGGTCTTCAATAACTGGCCGCTTTTCTTCCACCACCAGCAGCGCCCGCGCCGCGCCGCAACTCTGGCGGATAAATTCCCCATCCAGCGGCCAGGTCATGCCCAGCTTCACCAGCCCAATTCCCAGCGCCGCGCAGCGCGCGTCACTCAACCCCAAATCGCGCAGAGCCTGCCGCACATCGAGGTACGATTTTCCAGCCGTAACAATCACCAAACGCGGTTGCGTAGGCGCCACGATGGCGCGGTTCAACCCGTTGGCGCGGGCAAACGCAATGGCGGCGGGTAGGCGCTCATTCACCACCAGCCGCTCCTGCACCAGCGGCGCCAAGCCACGCCGGAGATTCAGCGCCTGCCCAGAGTGCTCTGGCATGGTCACGGAAATGTCCGGTATCTTCACGGAAGAAGTCAGGTCCAGCGTATCGGTCACCGCCTTCAGCCCTACATACAGGCCGCTATGGCGCGACAACGCCCAGCCCAACTGACCATATTCCAGAATCTCATCCGTCGTTGCTGGCACAAGAACAGGAATAAATCCCGCGATCAGCGTATGTTCCGATTGATGCGCTGAAGCTGAAGACTTCGCTGCATGGTCATCGCCTGCCACCACCAGCACGCCACCTTGCGCCGCTGTGCCCTCAAAGTTCGCGAGCTTCAACGCCTCACAAGCGCGGTCCACGCCAAGCCCCTTGGCGTACCACATGGCAAACACACCAGAAAACCGTGCAGGTCCAAACCAGCCTAGTTGCTGGGTGCCGCGCAGGCTGGTCGCCGCCAGCTCCTCATTCAGCCCTGGCTCAAAATGAATATCATGCGCATCCAGCAGCTTCTGCGCGCTCCAAAGCTGCGCATCCAGCGTGGTTATCGGCGAGCCGCGATACCCGGTGATATACCCTGCGGTATTCAGCCCCGCAGCTGCATCGCGCCGCTTCTGGTCCAGTGGCAGACGCACAAGCGCCTGCATGGACGAAAGAAAAATCTGACCGGAGCATTGCTCATAACGGTCATCGAGCCTGACAACAGTTTTTGTCACGTATCGGTCTCAGGGTTTCAGCGGTGGCATGGCCATATATTTATCCACCGCCTTCTCGAAATGGCGTATGCGGATTTCCTGGTAATTGCCCAGCGTAATCCCCTGCTTGGCCGAAGCCTCCAGGCCTTCCTGTTGCAGGAACAGATTATCCGTATCCTGGTCCAGAATGGCGCCAAAGCCCGGGTCCATTCCCTCAGCCTCCTTAAAGCTCTGTTCCAGCGTTAGCTCAATCGGTTCAGCCGGCGGGGGACGCACGCCATCCTTGCCCACGGGGCGCAGGAACATCACCTCGTAAATACACTCCCGATGGTTCTTCGGGTTAGGCCGGAAGCGATACACCATGGGTAGAGAAATGCCGGGAAAGAGGAAGCAGTTCGGAAAAATCGTGTAAGAGAAGCAGTCGAGAATCTCGGAATCAGAAACACCGGAAAGGTCCGTATTCGTAGCCTTCTCGAACATTCCGCGGAACATATCCGCCATCACCTGCCGCGCCGTGCCATCGCCCACGCTCAGCTTGTTGCCATCCAGCACACCCGCATCACCAACGGTAAACTGGTCCAGAATATCCTGCTCGCTATATTTGCCTTCCAAATGCGGACTGAGCACGCCCAGTGGCGAAATGAAGCGGTCCACATGCTCGCCATAAACGTCGTATTGCGAATTCGCATCGGCGTTGGAAACCGCCACCTGCGGATGTGTCTCGATAACATGGTAGGCTTCCTGGAAGGCCTCCACCGTCAGCTTCCAATTCGCTGGAATCGGCTTCGTCACATGCAACGCGATGTAGCGATTCTCCAGCTTCCACGCATGGATATGCTTCAACGCCTCTGGCCCCAGATAATCAGCCAGGGATGGCGCGTTTTTGTCCATGTTAATCCACACAAACCCGGCTAGGCGCTCCACCCGCGCTTCTGGCAGGTTCAGCCTGGCCCGGTCGACATGCGGAAAATCCCACGGGCAGACCACATTCTTGTTGCTGCCATCCACGTTCCAGCTCCAACCATGGAAGCTGCATTTAAACTCCGTGGCCCGCCCTTCGGTGCCCGAGGCACGAAGCTTGGTGCCGCGGTGCAAACAAGCATTGTAATAGGCGCGAATATCATTCTCCGCCACACGAGTAACGATAAAGCTGTAAGGCCCGACATCATACACATGGTAATCGCCCGGTTCGGGAATATGCTCTTCACGGCATGCAAATTGCCAGGTGTGCGTCCATAGCCGCTCATATTCGCCCTTGGCGTACTCGGCGCTTATATAACGGTCCTTGCTGATATCCTCGCTGCCCATATATTCGTAGGCTTCGGCACGCACCCAGGCCGGCGCGCCTACCTTGTCCCGCGCGATAATCTCCTGCGTACTAGCCGCCGGGCATCGCGCCTCGCCTGGCTTCAGCGCCGCATTTTGCTCGTTCATTTCGTTCATGTTCCGTGTCCTGTCTCAGGCGGCCGCGCGGTTTTGCGCGGCGCCGATGGTGTTCTTGTAAATCTCGCCATCTTTCATAATTGTCACCAGGCGGCTTGCATCGGTCATGATGCTGACATCTTCCAGCGGATTGCCCGCAACCAGAAGCAAATCCGCCAGCGCACCTTCCGTAATAGTACCAAGGTCACCTTCCGCGCGCATCGCCAGCCCGCCATACTTCGTTGCACAGGTCAGCGCGCCTGCGGGCGTGTAGCCGTAGTAATCTACAAAAAACTTCAAATCGCGCGCATTGGTGCCCTGGCGGCTCCAGGCAAAGCCGTAATCCCCGCCGATCAAATGCCGCACACCCCGCTTGCGCAGTTCCGTATGCGTTTTGGCCGATTCCTCCAGCAGTGCAGGCAGCCCCATATAGCCGCCAATCTCCGGCGTAAGCCCGTTGCCCGTGGCCTCGCCATGCATAATGGTGTGAAACAGGCTGACAGTGGGAACAACAAAGACGCGCTCTTTCGACGCCTCCATCATGTCCAGCAGCTCTTCATCGGCATATTCACAGTGAAACAGCCCATCCACCCCAGCGCGGATGCAGTTCTTCGAACCTTCAATCGAGCGCGTATGTGCGTTCACCTTGCGCCCGTAAGCATGAGCCGTCTCCACGGCCATACGAATTTCCTCAAAGGTCATGGGCGTCGTATGCCCCGGCGTGTTCGGGTAGAACGGGTCGCCCGACACATCGAGCTTGATGTTGTCGCACCCCTCACGGCAAGCCAGCCGCACGGCTTTGCGCATTTCCTCAGGCCCATCCACAATCATGGCCGGCCCGCCGGGGCGCGGATTATGCAGCCGGCTTTCATCGCCCATCGCGCCGGTCACGGAGATCTCCAGAGACCCGGCACGTATGCGCGGCCCCGGCAGGCGTCCGGCATTCACCTCGTTCCGTACCGCCACGCCCAGGCGCAGTTTGGCTTCAGAAGCCCCATAGGCGCTGGTAAACCCGGCATCCAACAACGCCTTTGCCCCGCGTGCCGCGGCAAAAACTTGTTCCTCGGGCGGTGGTGTAATCAAATCCTCCGTGGCCGCCACGGCTTCGAACGAGAGATGCGCATGCCCTTCCACCATGCCCGGCATCAGCGTCAGCCCGGTACCGTCAATCACCTCGGCCCCCTCGCGAGCCAATTGGCCGGGACTGCGTGAAATGGCGCGTATATGGCTGCCTTCAATCAGCACATCGCCCGCAAAGGCCGGGCTTCCCGTGGCATCCCAGATGCGCGTGCCGGTAATCAGCTTGCTGGCCATTCTCTCATCCCTCTCTTGCGGCTTTTTTGGCGGCTGCCAAACTATACAACAGATTAGCTTGCCCCTTCGCGGCTTTCGAATGTCCCCTTATGCAGCGCGATTTGTCTGGCCCTGCGCTGCCACGCCGCGGCATTTGTATCCTCGCCCTGGCTGGCCTATCCGGGCATAAACAGCAG
>JAKBCX010000174.1 GCA_021807465.1 Pseudomonadota bacterium
ACTCCGCCCCCGGCTCGGTCACACAGGTGCGCTCCGCCGCGTTCGAGCTGATCCGCGCCGCCAAAACGCAAGGCTTCGCGCTGCTCCTCGTCGGGCATGTCACCAAGGAAGGCGCGCTGGCCGGGCCACGCGTGCTGGAGCACATGGTGGATGTGGTGCTGCATTTCGAAGGCGATCGCGGACACCAATTCCGTATTCTGCGCGGCATGAAAAACCGCTTCGGCGCCACCGATGAGATTGGCGTGTTCGAAATGACGGGCGCCGGGCTGTCGGAAGTGGCCAACCCCTCGGCCTTGTTCCTGGCGGAGCGGCGCGGCAATGTCTCTGGCTCCGCCGTGTTCGCCGGGCTGGAAGGCTCTCGCCCCGTGCTGGTGGAACTGCAATGCCTGCTCTCAGCCAACCCCGGCGGCTCACCCCGGCGCTCGGTCATCGGCTGGGATTCGGGGCGGCTTTCCATGCTGCTCGCGGTGCTGGAAACGCGCTGCGGGCTGAAGCTGGCCATGAACGATGTGTACCTGAACGTCGCGGGCGGCCTGCGCGTGAACGAACCAGCGGCGGACCTTGCCGTGGCGGCGGCGCTGATTTCCGCCGCCACGGATGTGCCGACCGACCCGGAGATGATCTTCTTCGGCGAAATTGGCCTTTCCGGCGAATTACGCCAGGTGGCGCAGGCCGAGCTGCGGTTGAAGGAAGGGGCAAAGCTGGGGTTCTCGCGCGCCGCCGCGCCCAAGCGCGTGGCCGGCGGGGCAGGAAAAATCTCCGTGCCCAAATCGCTCAGCCTTGTTGAAATCGGGCATCTGGCCGACCTTGTGGGTGTGGTCGCCACGGGCAAAAAGCCAGGACAAAAAAAGGAGTTTGAATGACCTGGATCGACGGCGCGGCACTTGCCATCATCCTGCTTTCCGCCGCCATCTCGGCGGTGCGGGGCTTTGTGCGCGAGGTGCTGGGCGTGGCCGCCTGGGTGGGGGCCGGTATTGCCGCCATACGCTATTTCCCCCTGGCGCAGCCTTACATCGCCTCGGTGCTGCCGGATTCGGCCAAGCATTTCGCCGTTTATGGCGCCATGGCCATCGTGTTCATCGTTGTGCTCATCATCCTCAGCCTCATCAGCGCGCTTATCGGCGGGCTGGTGCGCGAATCCGCCCTCTCGGGGCTGGACCATTCGCTCGGGCTGGTGTTTGGCGCTCTGCGCGGGGCGGTTATTATCTGCATCGCCTATATCGGCCTTGGCTTTGCCGAGCCTGCGGCGCAATGGCCCGCCCCCGTGGCCAATGCGCGCCTGCTGCCCATGGCCTATAACGGCGCGAAAACCCTGGTGGCGCTTATTCCCAAACCCTACCAGCCAAAGCTGGAAACGCCGCCCAGCGCTCCCGCCCCCACCGCCACGGCACTGATGAAGCAACCCGTGGCGGGCAGCGCGCTCAGCAGCAAATAGGCCGGGTGCGCCTCACCTATGCGCGCGCGCACCTCGACATTGCGGTGTCACATAGCTAGTTGAGCATCGCCGAGGTTGGAGATGGCTTGCATGATCGACGACGATAAGCCGCATGAGGAATGTGGCGTTTTTGGCGCCTGGAATGTCACGGACGCGGCGGCCATCACGGCGCTGGGGCTGCATGCGCTGCAGCATCGCGGCCAGGAGGCAACCGGCATCGTCACCCATGACGGTGTGCGCTTCCATTCTCATAAAGGCCTGGGGCTGGTCGGCGATAATTTTGGCGATGCGAAGGTCATGGCCGGGCTGCCCGGCACGCGCGCCATCGGCCATAACCGCTACGCCACCACGGGCGAGACCGTGCTGCGCAACGTGCAGCCGCTTTTCGCTGAATTCGAATTTGGCGGCTTCGCCGTTGGCCATAACGGCAATTTGACCAACGCGCACACGCTGCGCCAGGCGCTGGTGCGGCGCGGCTGCCTGTTCCAATCCACCATGGATTCGGAAGTCTTCGTCCACCTCATCGCCATCTCGCTCTACTCCACCGTGGTGGACCGGCTGATCGACGCGCTGAAGCAAGTCATCGGCGCTTATTCGCTGGTGGCGCTCACGCATGATCAGCTTATCGGCGTACGCGACCCGCTGGGCGTGCGCCCCCTTATTCTCGGGCGCACCCATGGCGCCGAGGGCAAGGCTGGCTGGGTTCTGGCCTCGGAAAGCTGCGCGCTGGACATTGTGGGCGCGGAATTCGTGCGCGATGTGGAGCCGGGCGAGATTGTGCTGATCGACGATCGCGGCGTGCAGAGCATCAAGCCCTTTACCCCGCAAAAGCCGCGCTTCTGCGTGTTTGAATACATCTACTTCGCCCGCCCGGATTCGATGATGGAGGGCAGCTCCGTCTATACCGCCCGCAAGCTCATTGGCGCGCAACTGGCCAAAGAAGCCGCCGTGGCGGCCGATGTGGTGGTGCCGGTGCCCGATTCCGGCGTGCCGGCGGCCATGGGCTTCGCCGAAGCATCCGGCATTGCCTTCGAGCTTGGCATTATCCGCAACCATTATGTTGGCCGCACCTTCATCGAACCCACCGACCAGATCCGGCATTTGGGCGTGCGGCTGAAACACTCGGCCAACCGCGCCATGATCGAGGGTAAGCGCGTGGTGCTGGTGGACGATTCCATCGTGCGCGGCACCACCAGCCAGAAGATTGTGGAAATGGTGCGCCAGGCAGGTGCCGCCGAAGTGCATATGCGCATCGCCGGGCCGCCCACCACCCATTCCTGCTTCTACGGCATCGACACACCCGAACGCGGCAAGCTGCTGGCGGCACGCAACAGCGTGGAGGAGATGGGCCGGCTGATCGGCGTGGACAGCCTCGCCTTCATTTCCATCGACGGGCTTTACAAAGCGCTCGGCAAGCCGGGGCGCGATGCCGCCGCTCCCGCTTTCTGCGATGCCTGCTTCACCGGCGATTACCCGATTCCCCTGACCGACAGCGAACAGCGCAACAACCAGCTCAGCCTGCTGGCCGAGCTGGCCTGACAAGCAGCATGGCCGCCCATTTACGGGTGGCCTCGGCGCCTGCGGGCAAGCGGCGTTTTATGCGGCACGCACCGCCACTTTATGCGCCATACGCGGCTAACGGCGTTATGCTTTGTTAGCCGCGTCAAAGCAGCCGTACCGGCGCGGAGTCGGCGGAAACGCCCATCCATAACTCTTCATTGCCTATATATTTTTCTTAAAATTCAGCCCCAAATCTCCTTTTGTTCATGCAAAAAAGGGGTTTTGGTTAAAGTTTTGTGTCATTTGCGCCACAGCCTTTCTGCAAAGCGAAAGCTCTTTTGATTTCGGCTGGTGTGTGTCGGGCCTTGGCATGTAGATTGCCAACCCGTCAACGTAGACTTGGCGCGGATGCAGGGATTTCAACCCCGCCCATCAACGAGTCAGGTTACGTTTTAGGCATCACGTGCAGACACTGCACAATGAGGAGGCATAATGATTAGCATTCGTCGTCAACTTATGGGGCTCGGTTTCGCGGCCGCGTCCTCCCTCGTGGCCATGCAGGCGGCCCATGCCATGAACGGCCCGCAGGCGATCACCATCGATGGCGGGCCGCTGGGTCAGCTGGAACTGAGCGGCGGCGCCGACGGCTATGGCTACTACATCAACAACGCCTATCCCGGTGCCAAGGATCATGGCGCCTATATGGGTAGCGGCCTGGTCGAACTGCAGAAGACCACCGGCGTGCTGCAATACACCATCGAGCTTGGCTCCACGAGCGGCGCGTTCGCCCTCGGCACCCAGCCCTCGCAGGCCACGCTGAGCACCTACCGCACCGGCCCGCTGGTGCAGGGCTACATCACCATTGCGCCGCCCAACTCGCCGGTCACCGTCTCCGCTGGCCATCTCGCCTCGCTCGAAGGCTATGAGGCCACCGTCAGCTGGTACAACCCGACGCAGTTCACCACCGCGCTCTGGTATGTCCAGAACTCCTACTCCACCGGCGTTGAAGCCGCTCTGACCGAAGGGCCGGTGAGCGCCACCGTGCTGTTTGGCGATGGCAACGATACCGGCGTGTGGAACTACGGCCAGGCGCTGCTGAGCTACACCATCGACTCCAACAACGTTGCCAACCTGTACGGCGCGATGAATTTCGGCCGCACCGGCGCGAACGCCTTCTACTATGGCGGCGGCACCGTTGGCTCCGGCAACGCCCTCGTGAACAACCAGATGATCGGCGCCTATTATAGCTGGACCGGCGGCGATCTGTTCCAGAAAGGCGACAGCCTGAACGTCGTGCCGGAAATCCAGTACGTCTATGCCAAGACCGACCACCTGGCCGGTATCGACAAATCCACCTCCAACTTCGGCGCTGCCGTGTTCGGCGATTACTCCTTCGCCAACACCCCGTACTCGCTGGGCGGCTGGATTGAGTACGAAAACAGCCAGGGCGCGTATAGCTGGTTCATCGGGCCTGATTCCGAAGCCATTGGCGCGGCCGCTGCGCCGACCTGGCAGTATAAGGACCTGTTCGCCCGCGCTAACGTCGGCCTGCTGTATCTGCTGAACAACAAGCAGTTCTCGCAGGGCGGCAGCTTCGGCAACAATGGCACCAACAAGCTGCAGTTCACCGGCACCCTGCAGGCCGGCGTGCTGTTCTAAGCCGTTACCAGTACGTGACGATGAGGCCGGACCTTCGGGTCCGGCCTTTTTTATTGCGCGCTTCCCGCACAGCGAGCTGTTTCCCGCTTGTGT
>JAKBCX010000175.1 GCA_021807465.1 Pseudomonadota bacterium
AAGAGCCAGTGCGGTTCATGTTATAGGTGTTGTCGAAGGCGATCGCCGCATCCTGGTTATTGCCGCTGGCGGCGTAGGACTGCGCGGCAAGATACTGCGCCCGGTAGGCTTCCGCCGCCTGCGGATGGCTCTTCACCAGCGCCGAAGCCAAGCTGGCCGAGGCGGTGTAGTTGCCCTTGTTATAGGCATCGAGCGCGGCGCGGAGCTGGCTCTTGGGGTCGCTCGGTACCGCCGCCGGGGCTGGCGCGGTGGATGCCGAGGGCGGCGGGGTAAGCGCCTGTGGCTGGCTGGCGGAGCCGCCAGCAGCAGCACCGGCGGCCGCGCCCGCGGCGGCAGGCACGCCCGGCGTGGCCGAGCCGGTAACGCGGAAATTCAAGTCACCAATCTGTTTCTGCGTCTGCGCGTTTTGCTGGTTCACTTGGTTCTGCAGCTCGTCCACCCGGCCGCTGAGCGCCTGAACCTGGCTTTGCAACTGCTGCACCTGGGTAAGCAGGCTGGTAACCACCCCACCCGCTACCGGCGCGCCGCCGCCAGAGGAAGAGGATTGCGGCGGCGGGGCAGAGCCGCCGCCCAGCATGGAGCTTCCGTTATTCTGGCTGCCGCTCTGTAATTGCTGCACCTGAGACTGCAACTGCTCAATCTCATTCTGCAGGGCTATGCCCTCCTGGCTTTGAATAAGCGGCTGCGCCAGCGCGGCGGCGGGGAGCATAAGCAGAGCGCTTGAAAACAGAACTGAGGCAAACTGGCTTTTACGCATGGCGAATCCCGGCATGGCTAGAGACTGATTCCGCTATAATCACCCAACGGCCTAAAGACAAAACATGGCGGGATTAGGAAAGATTCAGGATTCAGTTCAGCGGCAGCTTTGCGGGTCAAACCCGATTACTGAAATGATGGCTGTGCGGTCCTGCTGCCACGCTACCTCGCCGTGGCCGGGGACAACCGGGCAATCCTTACCATAAGACTTTACTTTGATACGCGGCGCAGCCACGCCCAGGGCAACCAAATAATCACGTAACGCATCCGCCCGGCGCTGGCCAAGCGCCAAATTATAGGCTTCAGTTCCGCGTTCGTCAGCATTGCCGGCCACTTGCACATTCGCCGTCGGGTATTTAGCCAGCCAGACAGCCCAGCCGCGCAGTGTGGCATCTGCATCCCGGCTCAATGTGGATTTGTCAAAGCCAAAATACACCCGGTCGGGAAAAGGCATAGGGATAACCTTACATCCGCACGACACCGGCCCCGTCCTTCCCGGCGCTGCTGCACATCCCGCCAGGGCCAACACCAAAAACAACATTCCGGCGCGCGTCATGCTATGGGTATGTCCCTTTCAATCCGGTAAAAATATCCCTCAACCCAAAACAAAACCGGCGGCACTTTCGTGCCGCCGGCCTGTGCAGCCTCTCTTGTTACAGAGAAATTACTTGCAGCTCTGGGGGTTGAAGCCGACCACCGAGGTGATGGCGTTGCGGTTCTGGGCCCAGGCGGACTCGTCGTGGCCGGAAGCAACCGGGCAATCCTTGCCGTAGGAGATGGTGGAAATGCGGCTCGCGGCAACGCCCTGGGCAACCAGGAAGTCGCGGGCGGCATCGGCGCGGCGCTGGCCGAGCGCGAGGTTATAGGTCTCGGTGCCGCGCTCGTCGGCGTTACCCGCCACCAGCACGTTCACGGAGGGGTACTTCGCCAGCCAGGCAGCCTGCTTGCTCAGCGTCGCCTGGGCGTCGCTGGAGAGGTTGGACTTGTTGAAGCCGTAGAACACGCGGTCGCCAACATTGGCAACCAGGTCCTGCTCACTGCCAGGAGCCGGGCCGGTCATCTCGGCGCCAGTGCCTTGAGTGCTGGCCTGGGGCGTCGGAGAAGAAGAGCAGGCTGCCAGCAGGGCAAGGCCGGCAAAAGCGCCCAGAGCTTTAAATTTCATGATAAAACCGATCCCTGTCCTATAGGTGGGTGAAAACTACACACACTTTGGTTACATAATCACTATGATTATGCATACATTCGCGCTCTACTCTTCCCGGCGGGAGGGGGTCAAGCGGCTGATTTATACAAATTGTGCAATCCTCCCCTGTTTCCACCCGTTGCGCGATTTTCCTTGTGTCTGTTGATAATTTGTAACACCTGAACAGGGGCATTAGTAACCGTTTGGTCATTTTCGCGGCGGCGCGCACGCTTGACATTTCCGCCCCGCCCATGTCTGCCCTGGCCCGGCACCGCCAGCGGGCGGGCCAAAGCTTACGCAGGGATAAATGACGAACATGCTGGCCGATGAGCTGAACAATATAAGGCTAAGCGCGCTCCCCGCCATCGCGGTGGCGGATGCGGCTTCACTTGAGGAATTGCGCGTCAGCCTGATGGGCAAAACCGGCAGCGTGACACAATTATTAAAATCGCTGGGCAACATGGAAGCCGAGGCCCGCAAAGCCGCCGGCGCCGAGATCAACCAGCTAAAAGCCGAGATTACCGAGTCCCTGGCCACCCGCCGCGCCGTGCTGGATGCGGCTGCGCTGGAAGCCAGGCTGGCCGCCGAGCGGCTGGATGTAACACAGCCGCCCCGCCCGGAACCCGCAGGCGCCATCCACCCGCTCTCGCGCACCATGGAAGAAATCGCGGCAATTTTTTCCGCCATGGGTTTCGCCATCAAGGACGGGCCGGACATCGAGTCTGATTGGCATAATTTCTCCGCCCTCAACATTCCCGGCCACCATCCGGCACGGGCAATGATGGATACGTTCTACCTGACCGGCGGCGAGGTTCTGCGCACCCACACATCGCCGGTGCAAATCCGCACGCTGCTCAACGAACAGCCGCCCATCCGCATCATCGTCCCCGGCCGCACCTTCCGCTCCGACCACGATGCCACGCACTCCCCCATGTTCCACCAATGCGAAGGGCTGGTGGTGGGCGAAGGCATCACACTCGGGCACCTGAAAGGCTGCCTCACCGATTTCCTCTCCGCCTATTTCGACGTTCCCAGCCTGCCCGTTCGCCTGCGCTCCTCCTATTTCCCCTTCACCGAGCCTTCGATGGAGGTGGATATTGGATGGAACAAAAAAACCGGCGAGATTGGCGGCGGCACGGATTGGCTGGAAATCGGCGGTTCTGGCATGGTCCACCCCAACGTACTGGCCAATTGCGGCATAGACCCGCGCCAGTACCAGGGCTTCGCCTTCGGCGTGGGGCTGGAGCGCCTGACCATGCTCAAGCACGGCATCGCCGATTTGCGCCTGTTCTACGAAAGCGATGTGCGCTGGCTGCGCCATTACGGCTTCTCACCCCTCGCCCCCGCCACCCTGCATGAGGGGTTCTAACTGATGAAATTCTCTCTTTCCTGGCTCAAAACCTGGCTTGATACCGATGCCTCGCTGGAGGACATCACCACCACACTCTCCGCCATCGGGCTGGAGGTTGAAGGGGTGGAGAACAAGGCGGACACGCTGAGGCCCTTCCTCATCGCCGAAATTCTGGAAGCCACGCGCCACCCGAATGCGGACAAGCTGCAAGCCTGCCGCGTGTCCGCGGGCGGTGCCGAGCTTTCCGTAGTGTGCGGCGCGCCCAATGCGCGCACCGGGCTTAAGGTGGTGCTCGCCCCGGTGGGCGCGGTAATCCCGGTAAACGGCATGGTGCTGAAAGCCGGTGAAATTCGCGGCGTGAAATCCGAGGGTATGCTAACGAGTTACCGCGAGCTGGGGCTGGGCGAGGACCATGAGGGCATTATCGAGCTGCCCGAAGATGCGCCCGTGGGCGCGCATTTTGCGCAATGGGCGGGGCTGGACGAGCCGGTCATCGAAATAGCCGTTACCCCCAACCGTGGCGACGCGCTTTCCGTGCGCGGCATTGCCCGCGACCTTGCCGCGGCGGGGCTGGGCAAGCTCAAGCCCTTCACCGCGCCAGAGGTGAAAGCCGAAGGCCCATCCTCCATTCTTTGGAAAAATGAGTACCAGGAAGCCTGCCCCTGGATTCTCGGCCGCACCGTGCGCGGGGTAAAGAATGGCGAAAGCCCGGACTGGCTGAAGCAGCGCCTGGAAAGCATCGGGCTGCGCCCCATCAACACGCTCGTGGACATCACCAATTTCTTCACCTTCGACCTCGGCCGCCCGCTGCATGTGTTCGATGTTAAGAAAATTAACGCCAGCACACTTACGCTGCGCCCCGGCATTCCGGGCGAATCCTTCCTTGGCCTGCATGGCAAAGAGGTAAAACCCAGCGAGCATGATTGCGTGATCGCCGACGCCGCCGGCCCGCAATCCCTCGCCGGTATTACAGGCGGCGAGGCCACGGGCGCGGACGAGGCCACCACTGATGTATTCATCGAATGCGCGTTGTTCGACCGCGTTAAAATCGCGCAAACCGGCCAGCGCACCGGCATTTTCTCCGATGCCCGCCAGCGTTTCGAGCGCGGCATCGACAGCCAGCTCCTGCCCGAAGCGCTGGACGCCGCCACGGCCATGGTCATCGCCCTGTGCGGCGGTACGGCCAGCGAGGTGACGGAAGCCGGAACTCGCCCGGAATGGAACCGCGCCGCAAAGCTGCGCTTTGCCCGTCTCAAGAGCTTCGGCGGGTCTGACATTACAGCCCCCGAGGCCGTGGCGGCGCTGGAGCGGCTGGGCTTTGTTGTGCAGGAAGAAGATGCGGAATCTGTTACGGTCGCTGTGCCAAGCTGGCGTAACGATGTGGCGCAGCCCC
>JAKBCX010000176.1 GCA_021807465.1 Pseudomonadota bacterium
AGGATCGATTCGGCCGGCTAGATATTCTGGTCAACAATGCCGGCGTAGTTCTTAATGCGGACGTTGAGGAAACGACACTCGAGCAGTATCGCTGGGTTAATGCTGTAATGAGTGAAGGTGTCTTTCTCGGTTGCAAGCATGCTATTCCTCTCATGAATAAGAATGATGGTGGTTCGATCATCAATATGTCATCCACGGGGGCATTGCTCGGCTATCCTATTTTCTTCGCCTATTCCGCCGCCAAAGGTGCCGTTAGGGCGATGACTAAATCGGTCGCTGTTATGTGCCAAGAAAAAGGCTACAAAATCCGCTGTAACTCGGTGCATCCTGGCTCAATCGAGACACCTATGGTACAGCAAGCCGAAGGGCGTCTGGGACAGGAACAACATATACCAGAGGGGGTACTTAAGCCGGGTCAGTGTGGCGCCCCCAAGGATGTCGCGTCTATGGTTTTGTTTCTCGCTTCTGATGAGTCACGGTTCGTTACAGGTTCTGAATTTGTTGTCGACAATGGTGTAACGATTCGTCCATTCTGAACGTGTCTAAAGCATTCAATTAGTCACCTAGCTAGCTCCCTTTTTGGGAATCTCAACAATACCATCGGTATCTTAAAGTACCTTGCAAAACCTTATCTGTTACATTGCGAATCCTGATTTATAGAAAATTTTGGTAGCGAGATTAAGCCAGTGCCGTCCTCATTAAATCTAAATCCTAGAGTACTTGAGATTTCCTTGGCTTTTAGGGATAAAGTCTACCACACCTACGGAATCCGGAAGTGAAGTTTTCAATGCATGAAAATTATGTTGGCGACGCCGTTCGGCGATGCCTGGGTCTTTTTGAGCACCTTTATCTGTGTGGCAAAACAGTTATGATGGCTTGCCTTGAAGCCCCCAGGGTTTCAGCATGAATAGGAAATCTCAGGGGCCGCTGGCTGGTCTCAAAGTTGTCGATCTAACTAGCGTACTGATGGGGCCATACGCTACCCAGATTTTTGCTGATCTCGGTGCCGACGTCATCAAAGTGGAAAGCCCAGGCGGGGATACAACACGCTATCTTCCCCCCGGGCCTGACCATGAACGTGGTGGCATGTTCCTCAATGTTAATCGCGGCAAGCGAAGCCTTGTGCTCGATCTTAAGCAGCCCATTGCACGAGAGGCCCTGATCCGAGTCATTCAGGGGGCTGATGTGTTTATTCATTCAATGCGGCTAGGCGCGATCAAGCGGCTCAAACTCGACTACCCCGCCCTCCAACAGATCAACCCACGAATCATATATTGCAATCTCTACGGTTTTGGCCGCGGTGGTCCATACAGCGACTATCCCGCCTATGACGATATCGTACAGGCAGCGTCCGGCCTGGTCGATCTTCAGGCGCGGCTATCGCACGGCCAGCCAACCTATATCGGTACCGTTATTGCCGACAAGGTTGCCGGACTAACTGGCGCCTATGCACTCATGGCCGCTCTCTACAATCGGGAGCGAACCGGCCGAGGGCAGGAGATCGAGGTCCCGATGTTCGAGACACTCGTCTCTTTTACTATGATTGAGCATTTATGCGGCGCACTATTTGATCCACCGCAAGGCCCTCCAGAATATCCTCGGGTTACTGCCTCATCGCGACGGCCCTACAAAACCAGTGATGGTTATATTGGCGTTATGATTTATAATGACAAGCATTGGCGTGCCTTTTTTACCGAACTTGGCAATCCGGAATGGACTCGGGACCCGATCTTCTCCACCATGCGAAGCCGCACTGAAAATATAGAGTTGGTGCTTTCCAAGGTCTCTAAGGTCATCGAAGAACGGACAACCGAAGAGTGGCTGGCCCTGTTTCGGAATGCTGAAATACCTGCAACGGTTATTGCAACAACAGCCGGCTTACTGCACGATCGGCATCTTGAGGCTACAGGCTTCTGGGTCGAACGCGACAGTCAGTTCGGAAAGATTCGTTTCCCGGGAATTCCAACACAATTTTCCGAAACTCCTGGCGTAATTGGCGATGTGGGACCAGCGCTAGGCGCTGACAGCCGTACGATTTTAACCGAAGCAGGACTTGATGCGGCAGATATAGATGCACTCATCAATGCCGGCGCCGTGCATGTAAAGCCCTAAATAATATTATTAAGTAGAAACAATACTCATCGAGGTAAACTCGCTTTGGAGACATGGTATCCGCGATAAGCTGATTCAGAGTAAGCGTCAGCCGATCGGCGCCTTGCTGCGATTTTCCTGATCCTGATTCTGGCCGTTTCGATTTGAACGGTGATTTTCATGGACGACGACGCGGATGTTGAGACAATGGAGGAAGCGCGAGCGCTGATTGAGCGGAAGCGCCGTGCTCGAGCTTGAATGGACGGCATTGGCTCGCGCCGATCTGTTGGCGATTATTGATTATATTTCTGACGAAACCCCAATGCCGCGCAACGCCCGAAGGATGATATCGAGGCTGGGGCCAAGAAATTGACCGAATATCCAAGGCTATACCAGACGGGCCGTGTCGAGGGCACACGGGAAATGGTGGGGTGGGCTAATTATGTCGTGGTATATACGGACGATGCGTTCGCGGTGAGAGTTCCGCGTGTGTTGCATGCGGCCCAGCAATGGCCCTTCCGGCCAGGAAATTAGGCTTTTAGCCGCGCTTATGCCGTCAGTACCAGGATTTATATACAACACCCAAAGCCTTGGGCATCGCTCTGCTTTACCAACCAGTTCGCTCCTAAGCCGGCAGACAGCTTCCCCCCGTCTCCAGCCACCCCCCATCACCCCGTAAACAGCTTCGCCCCCGTAAACGCCTTCCAACTCCTGCCCAGCGGCTTGGCGCTGGCGCAATCGGCATGGGCGCACCAGCCCAGCGCAATGCCGCTGGCACGCGCGGTTTCGGGTGTGGCGCTGTCCAGCCGGGCCAGCAGGGCCTGGGCGGTGGCAAGGTCGTTCAGCGTGCCCAGCACCTCCTGCAAATCCGCCGCCGCATTGGCATAGGTCTTCACCCTGCCCCGCCCCTCAAACAGCCCGCCGAACAAATCCGTGGCGTAGCGCAGTTTTTTCAGCTCAATGCGGGTAAGATGGCGGTCATGCGCTGAAAGATGCGCGAGGTGCCGGCCGCGCTTGCGCACCTTGCGGTGCAGCCGCGCCAGTTGCGGGGCGGCAAAATCGCGCGCCGGGGCGGCGAGTATGGTCAGCGCCTCTGGCGGCAGGCCGTTGCGCCAGCCATGGCGGGCCAAAAACAGCTCTACCGTTAACAAAAACCGCGTGGTGGCGGGGTCCGCCAGCACGGCGCGCACATGCGCATAGCCCATGGCGCGGAAGGCGGCGCATTGGCTGAGCAGCACGGCAAAACCCGGCTCGTGCGGCAAGGCCCGCACCGGGCCGTCTTGCAACATGGCGGTGAAAACGTCCCAGTTGCGCGCCTCGCCCATGGTGGCGGCGATGCGCTTGGCCTCTTCGCGGAAAGCGGCGAAGCCGGGCACGGCGAAGGCGCGGTTGAACAGGCCCAATACCGAGCGCAGCCGGCGCATGGCCACGCGCATCTGGTGCACCGCCTCTACTTCCGCCCCCGCGGCAAAACCGGGCCAGTTGGCGGTAAACTGGCTAAGGCAGGATTGGGTGAGGGCGGTAATCGCATCGTCCAGGCAAATGGCGCCGGTAAGGCCCGGCCCGGCCTTAACCGCCCCGGGCCGCGCCACGCCCACGGCCCACATACCGCGCTGCGCCAGGCTGGCGGGCTGCAAAATAAGCGGCTGCTCTTCCGCCAAGGCCAAGGCCAGCGCGTAAGTCTCCGCCGCCGGGCCGCTCAGCTCCAGCTCGCAAAAACCTTGCCTCTCCGCCCCGGCCTGTAATGCGCCGCTTTCAAAGCGCAGCGTAACTCTGCCCGCCCGGCGGGTAAGGCGGCGGGTCCGCAGGCTGAATGCAAGCTGCAGGGCTTCATCTCCCGCCAGCGCCGCCAGCGCCTCGGCCTGCGCGGGCGGAAAGGCGGCGGGGTCTGGGGCCGGGCCGGGTATGGGCGCGCTCACGCACTCCCCCGCCTGCCGCAGCATTTGCACATGGCCGCGCCTGGCCTTGGCGGTGCTCAGCGCAAAACCGTGGCGGAGCAGAGTAAGCCCAGGCGTGTCGAACCACGCCTCGGCCAGGTTTTGCGCGCGCGGCGGGGTGGCGGGCGCCTCCAGCAGCTTGTGCCGGGCAAGGGCGGCGGCGGCCCCAGGCGTGAGGGCAAAGCGGATCACCGCCTGGGGCGGCAGCGCCTGTCCGGTCTCACTGGGCTCCATTTTGCATCCCGTTACCTGTATGGGCGGCAGAATAGGCAGCACATAAGCCCTCTGCCAAGCGTAACAAGGCGGGCGGGTTCGTTGCCATGCGCAACCGGCATGGCGGCACAATGCCGGTTGCCGTGGTTACGTGGCTCCCTCTATCTAATGGTAAAATGGATATATTCGGGCAAAGACATGGCAGACGATCCCTATAAGGTTCTGGGCGTGGCGCGGGACGCAACGCCGGAGCAAATTCGCGCGGCCTACCGCAAGCTGGCCAAAAAGCACCACCCAGACCTCAACCCCGGCGACAAAAAGGCCGAGGACGCCTTCAAGGCGGCTTCGGCCGCCAACGACATATTATCCGACCCCGAAAAGCGCGCGCGCTACGACCGGGGCGAGATAGACGGCGCGGGCAATGAGCGCGCGCCCCAAGGC
>JAKBCX010000177.1:0-1167 GCA_021807465.1 Pseudomonadota bacterium
GAAGACCCAGCCTTCGGACCATGTGCCGGTAAGCGTGGTGCTTACCGCGTAAGGCCTGGCTTAAACGTGAAAGCTCTCACCGCAACCGCAGCGGCCTTTTTCGTTTGGGTTTTCAAACGTAAACCCACGGGTCAGCTTGTCTTCCTTATAGTCCATCACGGAACCAATTAAAAACAGCGTGGCCTTGCGGTCCACCAGAAGCGTAAGCCCCTGGCTGGAGACTTTTTCATCGGTAGGCCCGGCTTCGTCCACCCAGTCCATTTGGTACGACATGCCGGAGCAGCCGCGCGTGTTCACCGAGATGCGCAGCAGCTTGCCCTGTTGCCCGCCCTCGTACAAGCTACGCAGGCGGGTGGCGGCCGCCTCGGACAGCGTCATCAGCGGCGGCAATTCGCGGCGCGGTTTGGCTTGGGTTTGGGTAACTTCCATGGCTCACCTCAAAACATGTTCAGCGAGAGACGCGCATCCTCGCTCATGCGGCTGGGGTCCCAGGGCGGGTCCCACACCACATCTACCGTTACATCTCCAGCACCATCCACAGCCGCGATGGCGTTGCGCACCATCTCAGGCAATTCCTGGGCCGAAGGACAACCGGGCGCGGTAAGGGTCATTTCCACCTTCACGTTGCCATTCTCGGAAAGCTCCACGGCGTAGATAAGCCCAAGCTCGTAGATGTTTACCGGAATTTCCGGGTCGTAGACGGTGCAGATGGCGTTAATCACCGCCTCTTCCGAAAGATGCGGCTTGGTTTCGCCATCGGGCGTCCAGCTTGTCACGGGCACCATTTTCTCAATATCAGACATCTTGCAGCGCCTCTTCAAGCGCGCGCCAGGGCAATGTGGCGCAGCCAATACGGGAGGGAAAATCAGCAACCGGCGTCAGCGCGTTCAACTCGCCCAGCGCCGGGTTGGCCGTACCGCTTGTTACGGCCTGGGTAAAGGCAGCGGCCAGCTCGCGCATCTGCGCGGGCGTTTTGCCCGTGGCCGCATCCGCCATCAAATCCGCGCTTGCGGTGAGAATGACGCAGCCCTCTGCCTCGTGGCGCAGGTCCATGCCCTCGCGCGTGAGGTAGATGCTCACCTTGTCGCCGCACAGCTTGTTCGCGCCCTCGCCCCGCGCATCGAAATGTGCGGGCTTGCCCGCGTGGCGGGGGTGCTTGGTGCGGTC
>JAKBCX010000177.1:1267-4677 GCA_021807465.1 Pseudomonadota bacterium
GGCGCAGGTCCATGCCCTCGCGCGTGAGGTAGATGCTCACCTTGTCGCCGCACAGCTTGTTCGCGCCCTCGCCCCGCGCATCGAAATGTGCGGGCTTGCCCGCGTGGCGGGGGTGCTTGGTGCGGTCTAGCACAATCTGCTGGTACAAATCGCTCATGCGAACATCTTCCTGACACGCTCAAGCCCTTTGGCCAGCACGTCAATTTCCTCACACGTTGTATAAAGCGCAAAGCTGGCGCGCGCGGTGCTGGTAACGCCCAGGCGGCCCATCAGCGGTTCAGCGCAATGGTGGCCGGCGCGCACGGCTATGCCCTGCCGGTCGAGCAGCGTGGCGATGTCGTGCGGGTGCGCATCTTTCATCACGAAGGAGATAACCCCGCCGCGGTCCTGCGCGCTGCCCAATATGCGCAGGCCTTCGATATTCGGCAGCACGGCAAGCGCATGCTCGGTCAAGGCCGCCTCGTGCGCGGCGATGGCCTCCATGCCGATGGCGTTGACATAATCAATGGCAGCACCCAGGCCGATCGTCTCGATGATCGCGGGCGTGCCTGCCTCAAAACGGTGTGGCGGCTTGGCCCAGGTGGATTTCTGGTAGGAAACATGCGCAATCATATCTCCCCCGCCCATGAAAGGCGGCATGGCATCCAGAATTTCCGCCTTGGCATACAACACGCCGATGCCGGACGGGCCGTAGAGCTTATGGCCGGAGAATACGAAGAAATCCGCATCGGCCGCGCGCACATCTATCTTGCGGTGAACAATGGCCTGGCAGCCATCGATGAGGATTTTGGCGCCATGCGCATGCGCGAATTTGGCCAGCCGCTCCACCGGTGTGTAAGTGCCCAGCACGTTGGACATTTGCGTGACGGCAAGCAGCTTAACCCGCCCATCGGCAAACACCTCTTCCAGCGAATGCCAATCCACCTCGCCAGAATCGGTAATCTTGATAATCCGCAGCTCCGTGCCATGCGCGTCGCGCAGCATCTGCCAGGGCACGAGGTTGGCATGGTGCTCCATCTCGGTCACCGCCACCACATCTCCCGGTTTAAGCGCGGTGCGGCCCCAGGTATAGGCGATGAGATTGATGGATTCCGTGGCATTGCGCGTGAACACAATTTCGTCGCGCGAGGCAGCGTTGATGAAACCAGCCACCTTGTCGCGCACAGCCTCGTAAGCCTCGGAAGCGCGTTCCGACATGTAATGCAGGCCGCGATGCACATTGGCATATTGCGCGGTCATCACATAGGTCATCGCATCGATCACCGCGCGCGGCTTTTGCGCGCTGGCGGCGGAATCGAGAAACACCAAATCCTTGCCGTACACTTTTTCCTTGAGGATAGGGAAATCCTCGCGCAGAGCCGCGATGTTCACATTTTCCAATATCGCGCTCATTGCCTGGTCCACCATGTTTCAATGGCGGCCTCGAACAAATTTTTCGCCTCCCCTTGCTGCACCGGCTCCAGCGCTTCATCCAAAAACGCGCGGATGAGCAGCGCGCGGGCTTCATCCTTGGGGATGCCGCGCGAGCGCAGGTAGAAAAGCTGGTTTTCATCCAGCGTGCCAATGGTGGCGCCGTGGCTGCATTTCACGTCATCGGCGTAAATTTGCAGCTCGGGCTTTATGTCCATCTCGGCATGGGGCGAGAGCAGCAGCGCGCGGCTCATCTGGTAGCCATCGGTTTTCTGGGCGATGCGGTCCACCTCGATCCGCCCCTGAAACACGCCGCGAGCCAGGCCCGAGAGCACGGATTTCACCGTCTGGCGCGAGGGGCAGTTGGGGGCCCTATGCGCCACCACCGAAGTAAAATCGCCATGCTGCTCACCCGTGAGCAACTGTGCAGCATTGAGCTGCGCGCTGGCTTGCTCGCCCAGCAATATGGCGTGAATTTCAGTGCGCGAAAGCCGCGCGCCGATGGTGGCGGTGAAATGCTCGTACACCGCGCCCTCGGCAATCTCCGCCTTTATGGTGGCGGTGTTGAAGGCTTCTCGGCTTTCATCCTGCAGCCGGTAATGGGCGAGTTGCGCGCCAGGAGCGAGGACAATGTCCGTGACCGGATTATGCCAGTAAACACCATCACCCTTGGCAATATCGATAATGGTGAGCCTTGCCCCCCGGCCCAGCGTGATGCGGTGGCGCAAATGCGCGGCAAAGGGTTGCGTGGCGGTGGCTTGGGCAAAAAGCAAAATGGTTCCGGCATCCACGCCATCGGGCACATTCAGCACCACGCCATCGCGCGCCTGCTCGGCATTAAGCAGCGCCAAGGGCAGTGCGGAACCCTCCGCGCCCGCCACGAACGGGGCAGCAAAATCCAGGCGCGATGAAAGCCCGTCCGCGAACACACCATTCACAAACACCAAACGCGGCACATCCAGCGCGGGCAGCGCCGGTGCTGTTGCCGGGGGCGCCTCGGCAAAGCTCAGCGCGGAGAGCGGCGCCAGATCGGTATAGCGCCAGGCTTCCAGTTTCTTGGTCGGCAACGCCACCATGTTACGCAGCTTCCAGCCCGGCATAGCCGCGCTCTTCCAGCTCTAGCGCCAGAGAGGCGGGACCGGTGCGCACAATGCGCCCGCCCGAAAGCACATGCACCACATCGGGCACGATATGGTCGAGCAAACGCTGATAATGGGTAATGACAAGCGCGGAGAATGTGGGCGAGCGCAGCGCATTCACGCCTTCCGCCACAATTTTCAATGCGTCGATATCAAGCCCGGAATCCGTTTCATCCAGAATGGCCAGCCCCGGCTGGAGCAGCGCCATTTGCAGCATCTCGTTGCGCTTTTTTTCACCGCCCGAAAAGCCGACATTCACGTTGCGCTTCAAAAAATCCTCCTTCATGGAGAGATTTCTAATGGCCGCGCGGGCGAGCTTCAAAAACGCCACCGCATCCAGCTCGGCCTCGCCGCGCTTGCGGCGCACGGCGTTAAGCGCCGTGCGGAGGAAATTGGCATTGCCCACGCCCGGCAGTTCCACCGGGTATTGGAAGGCGAGGAAAATCCCCGCTGCCGCGCGGTCCTCGGGTTCCAGCTCCAGAATATTCTGGCCGTTGTAAAACACTTCGCCTTCGGTCACCTCATAGCCATCGCGCCCCGAGAGCACGTAGGAAAGCGTGGATTTACCCGCTCCATTCGGCCCCATGATGGCGTGTATCTCGCCATCCGGCACAGTCAGATTCACGCCCTTCAGAATTTCCTTCTCGCCAATACGGGCATGAAGATTCTTGATTTCCAACATCAGCCGACAGACCCTTCCAGCGACACAGAGAGAAGTTTTTGCGCTTCGACGGCAAATTCCATCGGCAGTTCCTTCAGAACATCCTTGCAAAAACCATTAACAATCAAGCCCACCGCATCCTCTTCCGAGAGGCCGCGCGAGCGGCAATAAAACAACTGGTCCTCGGCGATTTTCGAGGT
>JAKBCX010000178.1 GCA_021807465.1 Pseudomonadota bacterium
ATGACAAGCGCGAACCATGAGCACCGGCGCCATGAGTTCCGTGGGAAAAACAACAGCGACTATTACGAGGGCGAGCTTCGTGCCATCTCGCCACGCGATGTGGATATGCGCATCGAGAAGAGCGTGGCCGGGGAGTATTGCATCTATAAGCTCACCTCGCGCTCCGGCCTCGCCTTCCGCCGCTCCTGGGCGCATATACGGTCCGACAAGACGAATGTGACCGTGTTCTGGTTTGTCCGGCGCGGACGGATTACCGTGTCCTCCCCCGGCGTGAAGCATGAAATAAGCCCGCAGGAATGTGCTGTGACGCGCTCTTGCCGTCCCTTCAATATGGAGCTGACGCCGGATAAAAACGGGCTGCTGGAGGTGATGCATGTTGTTGTGCCCTCGCACGAGCTGCATTCCATTATCAGCGACGGGCTGGAGGCTGGACGGCCCTTTCCCACATCCAAGGGCGATTTGTTTCTCGCCGAGCGGATTTTCACGCTGCTGTTTGATGAAGATGACCAGATCGACGCCGATATTTCCGAGCAGCTTGTGCGCACATTGCTGACGGGGCTGGGGAAATCCATTGCCAAATTCGGCGCGCCGCCCGTGCAGCGCAGCTCAATTGCCGACAAGCGTATCGCGGATATCAAGAATTGCATCGGCCGGCATATCGCCAACCCGGATTTGAATGCGCGCATGGTGGCGGAGCGTTGCGGGATCTCGCTGCGGTATCTGTGCCATATCCTCAAAAAGAATGATCTCTCCTTCTCCACGCTCATCTGGGAACGTCGCATAGAAATGGCTGAGGCCTGGCTGAAGGACCCGGCGATGCAGCATCATCTGGTGTGCGAGATTGCCTATCTGGTGGGGTTCAAGAGCAGCGCGCATTTCAGCCGCATGTTCAAGGCGCGCTTTGGCGTGGCGCCGCGTGAGTACCGCGAGGCGCATATGGGCAAGCCGGTGGAAGCACTGGCTGAGACGGCCTCTTGAATTTGCTCCGGTGCTGATGGCGCGCCTTGGACGCATGTTATGATGACTGCAGGTGCAATGCGGCCCCTGCCCTATTTACCTGCGCCATGGATGGCGGCACACCTCGGGAATAAAGCTAATTTCTGAGGAAAACACTATGGAGAGTCTGCGGCGCCTGCAGGCCATTGAGGAGATAAGGCTGCTTAAGGCACGTTATTTCCGCTTCATGGACACCAAACAATGGGATGCTCTGACGGAGTTGTTCACGCCGGATTTGCAGGTGTTGACACCGGATGGCCGGCTTTATCTGCAAGGCGGACCGGAATTTGCCGCGAACCTGAAGCACTCGCTGGAGCATAGCGTGTCTGTGCATCAGGGGTTCATGGGGGAAATTGAGATTTTCGGCGCGGAAAATGCTACCGGCATCTGGGCCATGCAGGATGTGATTGAGTGGCGCGACAAGCACCCGGTACAGGGGTGGAAGTCGATTATTGGCCGCGGGCATTACCATGAGACCTACCGCAAGTATGAGGGCGCCTGGCGCATTGCCAGAATGTGCCTGACTAGGCTGCGGCTTGATACGGCTTGAGAATATTTTATGTGGGAATGGAGCACGCCATGAATGATTTGCCGATGGCCGACCGGTTTTCCGACGACCGTAACGATAGCCCGTACTGGAATGAGAGCGTTTGGTTCTCCATCTCCAAGCCGGAAGAAAAGCTGCACGGGTTTGTGCAATATTATTTCCGGCCGAATATGGGCATGCTGAATGGCGGGCCGGTGCTATGGGACCCGAGCGGCACCTTCCAGTGGAATTGCCTGTATTATAATTGGAGCCATTTGCAGGCGATGCCGCCTGGGGCTGAGAAATTTAACATGCGGGCACGCAATTCACTGACCGTGAAGGTGCTGGAGCCGCTTGCCCGTTATTCCATTGGGTATGACAAGGATGGCGTGAGGATCGACCTGGTTTGGGAGGCGATCGGCCCTGTGCACGAGTTGAATACGGGCGATTCCGGGCAGCAGAAGACGGCGAAATTTCATATCGAGCAGCCCGGAAGGATGAAGGGAACGATATGGATTGATACGCGGAAGATCGAGATTGATTGTTTCTCGATGCGCGATACGTCGTTTGGGCCGCGCGATTATGAAGCGCTGGCGACGGGCGGATATTTCTGGGGGATAGCGGCCAACAGCTCGTTCCATGCCATTGCCATGGGCGATGGCGATGAGCAGCGCTTGATCGGTGGTTATATCTACAAGGATGGCGAGTTGGCGAGCCTGGTCTCCGGCACGCGCAGGGTAATGGAGTTTGGTCAATACGGGCCGAAGCGCGTGGTGTTTGAGGCTACCGATAAGATGGGCCGGACCATGCGTGCCACGGGTGTTCTGGAAGATGGGCTGATTTTCACGGGCTATACGGACCATACGGTGGTGTGGTCGCTGATACGCTGGGAATGGGATGAGGTGGAGCATTGGGGCGACAATCAGGAATTCAGCTCCCTCACCCGCTTCCGCGACATTGCGCGCGGTGTGATTCCTGCGGGGCATAAGAAAGTATAAGGAGCAAACATGCAGCCAGGGCAGATTATCATCATCAACGGCACGTCGGGTTCGGGAAAATCCACCACCTGCGAGATGCTGGCCAAACAGTCTGAGGATTTCTGGCTGCTTTATGGTATTGACCATTTTCTCGCGGGGACACTGCCGGCTAAATTCGGGCACCATGGGCCGCGCTGCCGCGAGGGGATTTACGCGCACCCCGTGAATGAAGCCGAACCAGGCGGAGCGCTGCGCTGGAGTTTTGGGCCGTATGGCACAAGGGCTTTTGCCACACTGCATGAATGGGTGGCAAGCGCGTCGCGCCAGGGGTGCAACATTATTCTCGACCATTTGATGATGATGGACCCGCCTGTGCTGCAGGATGCGATATGGCGCATGCAAGGCCTGCCTGTGCTGCTGGTGACGCTGAAGCCGCCTTACGAGGTGTTGGAGCAACGCCTGTTACAGCGCAAATACGACAAGAAGCTGCCAACCGATATCCTTGGTGAAGAGACGGTGCGGATTATCACCGACCGGCTGAACCGGCTGCGCCCTTGGTTTTATGAGGCGGTTTACGCCAATGATTGCTCCGACCTGGAGATAGACACCGCGCAGCACGGGCCGGAGGCGGTGTGCGCCATGATAAGTGAGCGGCTGGCGGCTGGGCCGGGTACGGCTTTTGAACAGTTGCGGGCACGCTTCCCCCTTGCCGGAAAATGAGACGTGGCTTGATCCGCGCCGCCACGGGGCCGTAAACCAGCCGGTTGCGAATGGCAGGCGCGGCTGGCCAGGACTAGAATGGCACATGAGTCCGCGAGGGACGAAGCAGCGCAACCATAAGATGGGACAGGAACGGATTTGGGCACTGTGATGGAAAATAACGGCACGAATGCAGCACGGCCGGTGGTGCTGATTACCGGTGCCTCTGCCGGTATTGGCGCGGCGACAGCACAGCGCTTCGCGCGGGAAGGCTGGCGCATTGTGGCTGTGGCGCGCCGCCCGGAAAAGCTGGCACGGCTGGCGGAGAGCCTTGCCGGGGTGACGGATATTGTGACGCTTGCAGCCGATGTGGCAGCGCCCGGCACGGCGCAGCAGGCGGTGGATTTGGCTATGGAACGCTTTGGCCGGCTGGATTGCCTGGTGAATAATGCAGGCTCCGGGCGCTGGGCGCCGGTGCATGCCACCGACGATACGATGCTGGACGAAGTGGTGGATATAAGCCTGAAAGGCACGTTCCGCTTCTGCCGTGCGGCGCTGGGCGTAATGAAGCCGGGTTCCTCGGTGGTAACGGTGGGTTCCACATTCGGCCTGGTGGGCGGGCTGGATGGCGGGGTTTATTGCGCGGTGAAGGCCGGGCTTATAGGCCTGACGCAGACCATGGCGGCGCAGTATGGGGCAAGCGGCATACGCACCAACCTTGTGGCGCCAGGCGTGATTAAGACTGACATGACCAAGGATTATTGGGACGCGCCGTTTTTCACGCGCATCAACCAGGAAATGACGCCGTTCGACCGGGAAGGTACCTGCGAGGATGTGGCCAATGCCGTTTATTTCCTCGCCTCGGACCAGGGCAGCTACATTAACGGCCAGAGCATCGCGCTGGATGGCGGCTGGTCCACCACGAAATATCTGTGCAAGGACGCAATGCTGGCCGAGCGCGTGCCGCAGGTGAAGGCGGCAGAGTAGGAGAAACCTTATGAACACGACGAACCAGGCGGGCGTTTGCCCGGTGACTGGAAAAGGTACGATTCTGGAGCAGGGATCTCTGATCGACCCGGAGATTTCCGCGCACCCCAAGGCCTATTACGACGCGATGCGCGCCGATGACCCGATCCATTATGACGAGAGACTGCACATGTATCTCGTCTCGCGGTTTGAGGATATTCAAACGATCCAGCGTGATCCTATCACCTTTTCGGTCGAGCATGGCTACAAGGCGCAGTATTCGGCCGGCTATTTCGAGGAGTTCAAGGAGATTCTAGAGCGTGAGGGCGGCGGGTATTTCCCCGATGCCATCATGTCCGACCCGCCTTACCATACGCGCATTCGCGGGCTGATGGACAGCGCCTTTACCGCGCACCGCGTACGTGAGCTGGAACCGCGCATTACCGAGATTGTGGTGGACCTGCTGGACAAACTGCCCGCGGGCGAACCGGTGGATATTGTCAAGCATTT
>JAKBCX010000179.1 GCA_021807465.1 Pseudomonadota bacterium
CCAAGCAGCGCCATGGCCCCACGGGCAAGATCGATCTGTTTTTCGAGGGTGAATTCACGCGCTTTGCCGATTTGGACACGTACCACGAATGAGCGTGTTTTGACGGCGCGGCTGGAGATTGACCTAAACGCCATTCAGGAAAACTGGCGGTTACTGGATGACCTGCATCCCGGCGAGACGGCTGGGGTGGTGAAGGCTGATGCGTATGGGCTGGGCATGGCGCAGGTGGCGCCCGCGCTGGCCGCTGCAGGGTGCCGCACGTTTTTTGTGGCGCATCTGGCCGAGGCGGCGGCGCTGCGGGCGCTGCTGCCAGGGGTGAGGATTGCCACGCTGAACAGCCTGGAGCCGGGCGAGGCGGCGGATTTTGCGGCGCATGGCGTTATTCCCGTTTTGGGGGCGCTGCATGAGATAGCACTGTGGCGGGAGCACGCGCGGCGGTTGGGGCGCGTGCTGCCTTGTTTTCTGCAGCTTGATACCGGGATGCACAGGCTGGGACTGAGTGCCGGGGAGCTGGCGCGGATGCACCAGGACCCCAGCCTGTTGGATGGGTTGCGGGTGGATGTGGTGATGACGCATCTGATTGCCTCGGACGTGCCGGATGACCCCAACAATGCCCGGCAGGCCCGGTTATTTGCGGAAAAGCGGAAGCAGTTTCCCGGGGTTAAGACGAGTTTTGCCAATTCTTCGGGCATGTTTCTGGGTGAGGTATTTTATTCTGACCTGGCGCGGCCCGGGGTGGCTTTGTATGGCGGCAACCCCACGCCAGGGCGGCTCAACCCGATGCGCGATGTGGTGCGGCTGACCGCGCCGATTTTGCAGATTCACGAGCTGGAACTGGGCGATACGGTTGGATATTGCGGCACATGGACGGCCGCGCGGCCAAGCCGGATTGCCACGGTGGGGGTGGGGTATGCCGATGGATTTCATCGCAGGTTGAGCAATATAGGGGCGGCGTATTTTGACGATACCCCCGTGCCCCTGGTAGGCCGTGTGTCGATGGACCTGAGTACCTTTGATGTGACGGATGTGCCGGCTGAAATTGGCGGCACGCTGACCCTGCTGGGACCGGCGCATGGCGTGGATGCGCTTGCGGCGGAGGCGGGGACGATCGGGTATGAAATTCTCACCTCGCTGGGGCGGCGCTTTGCGCGGCGGTATATAGGCGCATGAATAGATTGCTGGATTGGGTGGCGCTGCTGGGCGCGGCGGTGCTGGGGTTTGTTGGCTATATTGGCGAGGTGAGCCTGTTCGCGCTGAACGGACTCTCGCATATTTTCCGCCCGCCTTATTACCCGCGCCTGGTGGGCAAGGCCTTTATGGATATTGGCTATTTCTCGCTGCCCGTGGTGGCGCTGACCGCGCTGTTCACCGGCATGGTGCTGGCGCTGCAATCTTATACAGGGTTTTCGCGCTTTGGCGCTGAGAGTGCCATTGCCTCGGTGGTGGTGCTTTCTGTAACGCGCGAGCTGGGGCCGGTGCTGGCGGGGCTTATGGTCTCGGGCCGTGCCGGGGCGGCCATGGCGGCGGAACTGGGCACCATGAGGGTGACGGACCAGGTTGATGCGCTCTCAACTCTTTCTACCGACCCGATGAAGTACCTGGTGGCACCGCGCCTGCTGGCGGGGGTTATCGCGCTGCCGTTGCTGGTGGTGCTGGCGGATATTCTGGGTGTGGCCGGCGGGTATCTTGTGGCGACGGAAAAGCTGGGGTTTTCCTCAGGCGTATATCTTTCCAGCACATTTTCGAACCTTGAGGCGCAGGATGTGATTTCCGGGCTTATCAAGGCGGCGGTGTTTGGGTTTGTTATAGCACTTATGGGGTGTTTCAACGGCTACCGCTCCAAGGGCGGGGCGCAGGGTGTAGGCACGGCCACAACCACGGCGGTGGTTTCGGCTTCGATCCTGATTTTGGCGCTTGATTACATTCTCACGCAGCTTCTGTTCGTAAAATGAGCCAGCCGAAAATTCGCATACGCGGCCTGAAGAAAGCCTTTGGCAGCAAGGTGGTGCTGGATGGCGTTGACCTTGATGTGGAACAGGGCACCGCCATGGTGGTGATTGGAGGGTCTGGTACGGGAAAGTCCGTGTTAATAAAGTCTGTATTGGGGCTGATAACACCGGATGCGGGGGTGATTGAGATTGATGGCGAGGATGTGCTGAAAGCATCCTCTGCCAGGGCCAGGGAATTGCGTGGGCAGATTGGTATGCTGTTCCAAAACGGCGCGCTGTTCGATTCATTGCCGGTATGGGAGAATGTGACCTTTGGCCTGCTGGCGCAAAAGCGCATCCGGCGGCGTGCGGCGCGCGACAAGGCGGTGGAAATATTGGCGCAGGTGGGGCTGGGGGCGGATGTGGCGAAGTTATCGCCGTCTGAGCTTTCTGGCGGTATGCAGAAGCGCGTGGCCTTGGCCAGGGCGATAGCGGCTGAGCCGGCGATTATGTTTTTTGATGAGCCGACCACGGGGCTGGACCCGATTATGGGGGCGGTGATCGATGAGCTGATCGTGCATTGCGTGAAGAAGCTGGGGTCCAGCTCGATTGCCATTACGCATGATATGGCGAGTGCCCAGCGCATAGGCGATAATGCGGCGATGCTTTACGAGGGCAAGGTGACCTGGACCGGGCCTGCGCGCGAGCTGTTGACCACCACCAACCCAGTTGTTGAGCAATTTACCCATGGCCGCGCCGAGGGGCCGATTAAGATGGCCCTGCGGCGCTGAGAAGGCCTTTTACAAAGACTCTGCCAGCCGTTTGAACGCCTCGGCGTTGCCTTTGCGTGGGATGATGTGAATGGGGCAGACAGCGAAGCGCGCCAATGTGGCGGCTGTTTCTTCCGGCGGAACGGGGGAGGTTTCGCTTTCGTTCAGCACGATGGCGGCGATTTTGATGCCCTGGGTGGTAAGGAAGGTGCCTGTGGTGATGGTGTGGCTGAGCGTGCCCAGATAGGTGCCCGCGACGAGAATGACGGGGATGTTAAGGGCAGCGATCCAGTCCGAGACCAGGTCTTGCTCGTTCAGCGGTACGGCGGCACCGCCTATGCCTTCAATCAGAAGGGTGCCGGGGGCGGCAGCGCTGGCGGCTTCGCAGAAGGTGACGACATCTTTAAGGACGATGCGTTTGCCTTCGCGGGCGGCGGCCATGTCTGGCGAGAGGGGGGCGGTGAAGCGCCAGGGGCTTATGGTGGTGATGTTGCGCTGTGTATTGGCGCGGCCCATTGCGGCAAGCAGCACGGCGGGGTCGGATTTGGGGGCTGTTTGGTCATCGTAGCCGGTAAGCAGCGGCTTTATGGCGGCGAAATCCCGCTTGAGGTCGCGCCCGGCGCGAATGATGCCGGCAATGGTGTGGGTCTTCCCGATATCTGTACCAGTCGCTGTAATGAAATAACTTGTCATGAGCCTCTCTTCCCTCATTTGAAGCATGGGTTTAACTTCATCACAATCGAGTTTTTGGAGATTCAGGGTGCCAGAGAGCCATATTGTGACAAATTCGCGTTGGAGCCGGGATGATGTGGCGGCGCTGCTGGCATTGCCGTTTCCTGAACTGCTGTTCAGGGCGATGAGCGTGCACCGGGAGAATTTCGACCCGGCGAGGATTCAGATTTCCACTTTGCTTTCTATAAAGACCGGTGGATGCCCCGAGGATTGCGGCTATTGCCCGCAGGCGGCGGGGTATGAGACCGGGACCACGGCCAGCAAGCTGATGGCCGTGGAGGCTGTGTTGAAGGAGGCGCGGGCGGCCAAGGAGAAAGGTGCTGCGCGCTTCTGCATGGGAGCGGCCTGGCGCAGCCCCAAGGAGCACGACTTGGATACGGTTTGCGAGATGGTGGCCGGGGTTAAGGCACTGGGCATGGAAAGCTGTGTGACGCTGGGAATGCTTTCGGCCGGGCAGGCGCAGAAGCTGAAAGATGCCGGGCTGGATTACTATAATCATAACCTCGACACTTCGCCTGAATATTATGGAAAGGTGATTTCCACCCGCACCTACCAGGACCGGCTGGATACGCTGGGGGCGGTGCGCGATGCCGGCATTAACGTGTGCTGCGGCGGTATTGTGGGCATGGGCGAGGATGAAACCGACCGCGCCGGGCTGATTGCCGCGCTGGCAAGCCTGCCGGTGCCACCTGAATCTGTGCCCATAAACGCGCTGGTGGCGGTGGAAGGCACGCCGCTGGCGAAGGCCGAACCCATTGATGCAATTGATTTTGTGCGGGTTGTTGCGGCGGCGCGGATTACCATGCCCAAAAGCTACGTGCGCCTTTCAGCGGGCCGCGAGGCGATGAGCGATGAGGCGCAGGCGTTGTGTTTTATGGCGGGCGCGAACTCGATTTTCCATGGCGAGAAGCTGTTGACCACGAAAAACGCGACGGTGCCGCATGACGAGGCGCTGTTTGCCAAGCTGGGGATGCAACCTGAGTCGTGACCTGGCTTGAGGAAGGGTGGCGGCATGTCTGGCTGCCTTATGCCCAGATGCAGACCGCGCCGCTCCCTTTGCCCGCGGTGCGGACGGAGGGAAGCCGGATTTACCTGGAAGACGGACGGGTGCTGGTGGATGGCATCGCCAGCTGGTGGACGGCGGTGCATGGCTATAACCACCCGCATATAAAGCAGGCCGTGGCGGCACAGCTTGAGGCGATGCCGCATGTGATGTTTGGCGGGCTGGGG
>JAKBCX010000180.1 GCA_021807465.1 Pseudomonadota bacterium
TTGCGCGAGCAGGTGCAGAACATTGAGTAGGCGCGGGTTATGCCTTGTGCTGGCGGCGCCCTCTGGCGCGGGCAAAACCACGCTCTCGCGCGCGCTGCTGGAGCAGGATGACCAGCTTGCGCTCTCGGTGAGTGTGACAACGCGCGAGCGCCGCCCGGGCGAGAAAGAAGGCAAGCATTACCACTTTATCAGCCAGGAACGGTTTGATGAAATGGTAGAGCATGATGAGTTGCTGGAATATGCCCGCGTATTCGGCCGCTCCTACGGTACGCCTCGCGCGCCGGTGGAGGCTGCGCTGGCGGCCGGGCAGGATGTGATGTTCGATATTGACTGGCAGGGCTTCCACCAGTTGCGCGCCAGTTTGGGGCGCGATGTGGTGGGCGTGTTCATCAAGCCGCCCTCGCTGGAAGTGCTGCACAACCGGCTGGTAAAGCGCGGCGATACGCCGGAGCAGGTGGCGCACCGCATGGCCCATGCCGATGCGGAAATCTCCCATGCCAGCGAGTTCGACTATATCGTGGAAAATCACGATCTCGATGTGGCGCTGTCCGACATTCGGGCTATTTTGCGCGCCAGCCGCCTTGCGAGTTTCCGCCAGGGCTGAGCAGCCCGGGCGGATTTGTCAGCCTTGCCGCGGCGTGCTATAAAATCTGTGCAATGCAGTATATTTTTCCCAATATTTTTAAGGCCTTGCGGGGCCGTTCAGGGGTGGCACCGGGTGCCGCCCGCGAGTCTTTGACCTGACATGAGCGATAGCATGGACGAGCCGGGCGCGGACGCCCCGTTGCCGCGTGGCCAGGAGCCTGTTTCCATCGAGCAGGAGATGCGCAAATCCTACCTGGATTATGCCATGTCCGTCATCGTTTCGCGCGCGTTGCCCGATGCGCGGGACGGGTTGAAGCCGGTGCACCGGCGTATTCTGTACGCCATGCACGAGGCGGGCAACACGCCCGACAAGCCCTACCGTAAATCGGCACGCATGACCGGCGATGTGATGGGTACATACCATCCGCATGGCGACAGCGCGATCTACCTTGCCGCTGTGCGTATGGCGCAGGACTTCTCCATGCGCCTGCCGCTTATCGACGGGCAGGGCAATTTCGGCTCCGTGGACGGCGATATGCCCGCCGCCATGCGCTATACTGAAATGCGCCTGGCACCCTCGGCCATGCTGCTGCTCGCCGATATCGATCGCGACACGGTCGATTTCCAGCCCAATTACGATGAAAGCGAGCAGGAGCCGCGCGTTCTGCCAGCGGCGTTCCCCAACCTGCTCATCAACGGCTCCAACGGCATCGCCGTGGGCATGGCCACGAATATTCCGCCGCATAACCCTACGGAAATCATGAATGCCGTGCTGGCCATGATCGAGCGGCCGGAGATTACGCTCGAAGAGCTGATGAAGATCGTGCCGGGACCGGATTTCCCCACCTCCGGCATCATTCTTGGCCGTTCCGGAATACGTTCCGCGTTCGAGACTGGGCGTGGCTCCATCACCCTGCGCGCGCGTGCCTCGGTGGAGACCATTCGCAAGGACCGTGAGGCGATCATCGTCACGGAAATCCCGTACCAGATCAACAAGGCCACGCTGCTGGAGCGCATCGCCGAGCTGGTGCGGGCTAAAGAGATCGAAGGCATTGCCGATCTGCGCGATGAATCAGACCGCGAGGGCATGCGCATTGTCATCGAGCTGAAGCGCGATGCCACGGGCGAGGTGGTGCTGAACCAGCTCTACCGAATGACCAATTTGCAGACCAGTTTCGGCATCAACATGCTGGCGCTGGACAAGGGCAAGCCGCGCCAGATGGGTCTGCGCGAATTGCTGCAGTTGTTTATCGAATTCCGCGAGGAAGTCATTCTCCGCCGCGCCCGTTTCGACCTCGGCAAAGCGCGTGACCGCGCCCATTTGCTGGTCGGGCTGGGCATTGCGGTGGCGAATATCGATGAAGTCATCAAGATCATCCGCAACAGCCCCGACTCAAACACCGCCCGCGTGGCGCTGATGGAACGCGAATGGCCGGCGGAGAATATCTTGCCGCTGCTGGCACTCATCGAGGATGAGGGCAATGTGGTTTCGGCGCAGAACACCATCCATCTCAGCGATGCCCAGGCGCGCGGGATTCTGGAATTGCGCCTCGCCCGCCTTACCGGGCTGGAGCGCGAGAAAATCCAGGCTGAGCTGGCTGAAGTTGCCGAAAAAATCAAGGAATTCCTGGAGATCATCGGCTCACGCATCCGCAGGCTTGAGGTGATGCGCGATGAAATTGCCGCCGCGCTGGAGAAAATCGCCAGCCCGCGCAAATCGAGCATCGAGGATGTGGATGCCGATCTGGACGATGAAAGCCTGATCGAGCCGGGCCAGATGGTTGTGACCATCACGCGCGACGGCTTCATCAAGCGCACGCCCCTGGATGTGTTCCGCGTGCAGAACCGCGGCGGGCGCGGGCGCTCCGCCGCCTCCACGCGCGGCGACGACATTGTGACGCGCAGCTTCAACGCGCATACGCATCAATTCGTGCTGTTCTTCACCTCCGGTGGCAAGGTGTTCCGCGAGAAGGTGTGGCGCCTGCCGGAAGGCGGGGCGACAGGCAAGGGCAGGGCGCTGGTCAATTTGCTGCCTGAGTTGGCCGGTGACCAGGTTACAACGGTGCTGCCTCTGCCGCAGGACGAAACCTTGTGGGAAAACCTGCATCTCGTCTTTGCCACATCCTCGGGCAATGTCCGCCGCAACCGCCTCGCGGATTTCCGCAATGTGCGCGCCTCGGGCCTAATCGCCATGAAGCTGGATGAGGGCGACCACCTCATCGGCGTGTCCACCTGCCGCGATGGCGACGATGTGTTCCTCGCCACCAAGCGCGGCCGCTGCATACGCTTCCAGATTACCGACGATACGTTACGCGTATTCTCGGGGCGCGACTCCACTGGCGTGCGCGGCATTAAACTTGCCGATGGCGACGAGGTGATGAGCCTCTCCGTGCTGCGCCATGTCGAGGCCAGCGTGGAAGAGCGCGCTGCTTTCCTCAAGCAGCGCCGCAGCGAGGATGATACGGAAACATCAAGCGATGAAGAGCCGGTTTCCGAAGTGGCGCTGAGCGATACGCGCATTGCCGAATTGCAGGAGGCTGAGGAAATTCTGCTCACCGTTACCGATTCCGGCTTCGGCAAGCGCAGCTCGGCCTATGAATACCGCGTAACCGGGCGCGGCGGGCAGGGCATTGCCAACATCACCCTCAACCCCAAACGCAATGGCAATGCCGTGGCTGGCAGCTTTGCCGTGCGGCAGGGCGACGACATTATGTTGACCACCGATGGCGGGCGGCTCATCCGCGTGCCGGTGGACCAGATTCGCCTGACTGGCCGCGCCGCCATGGGCGTGACTTTGTTCCGGCTCAATGAGGATGAGCGCGTGGCCAGCGTGTCTCCCGTGCTGGAACAAGACCAGGACCAAGATCCAGCACAGGAGCCCGAAGATGGCTGAACGCATCGCGCTCTACCCAGGGACATTCGACCCCATCACCAACGGTCACATAGACATCATTACCCGCGCGGCGAAGCTGGCGGATAGGCTGGTGATTGGTGTGGCGGTGAATACCGGCAAGGGGCCGATCTTCACGCTGGAAGAGCGCGTGGCGCTGGTGGAAGCGGAAATACGCCCGGTTGTGGAAAAAGCCGGCATTACCGTGGAAGTGCGGCCCTTTTCCTCGCTGCTCATCCAGTTCGCGCGTGAAATCGGGGCGCAGATCATAGTGCGCGGTCTGCGTGCCGTCACCGATTTCGACTATGAATTCCAGATGACGGGCATGAATTACCGGCTCGATTCGGGAATCGAAACCGTGTTCCTGATGGCGAGCGAGCACCACCAGTTTATCTCCTCGCGTTTCGTGAAGGACATTGCCTCGTTCGGGGGCGATATTTCCAGCTTCGTTCCGAAGCTGACAGCCGAAAAAACCATGGCCAAATTGAAAGGTGAAGCATGATCCAACGCCGCACCCTCTTAACCACGGCCGCCGCCGTTCCTTTTGCTACCGGAGTTTCCATGAGCGAAGCACAAGCTGACACACCTGCCTCGAACACGCTGAAGATGACGCTGAAATATGGCGACGTCACCATTCAGCTCCGCCCGGATCTGGCACCGCAAGCCTCCGAGCGCCTGCGCACCCTTACCGCGCAGGGTTTCTACGATGGCTGCAAATTCTTCCGCGTCATCGCCGGCTTCATGGCGCAAACGGGTGACCCCACCAATACCGGCATGGGTGGCAGCCAATTGCCCAACCTGCCCGCGGAATTCACGCAGGATGCCAGCTTCCTCACCGGCACGGTGGGTATGGCACGCACCTCGGACCCCAACTCCGCCAATTCGCAATTCTTCATCTGCTTCGACCCCTGCACATGGCTCGACGGTCAGTACACCATCGTCGGCCAGGTAACCGCCGGCATGGATGCCGTGAACCAGATCAAGAAAGGCGCCGGTTCCAGCGGCCAGGTGCAAGACCCTGATTCCATCATCAAGATGGTTGTGGCCTAAGCCCGTGGGGCCGTGGGGAAATCCTCGCGGCCCCTTGACTTCCGGCGCCTAAAGATGTTTTTGCGCCCACACACTGCAGTGTGAGCCTGTAGCTCAGTGGTAGAGCATCGGACTTT
>JAKBCX010000181.1 GCA_021807465.1 Pseudomonadota bacterium
AACCGCCTGCCGAGGCGGTGGTGCGTGACATTCGCCGTGCGACCCGGCGGCATTATTCGGCGGAAGATAAAATCCGCATTGTGCTGGAGGGGCTGCGGGGTGAGCACAGCATCTCCGAGCTATGCCGGCGCGAGGGCATAGCCGAGAGTATGTATTATTCCTGGTCCAAGGAATTCCTTGAAGCGGGCAAGCGCCGCCTGGCGGGCGATACAGCGCGGGAAGCGACCTCAGGCGAGGTAAAGGCGCTGCGCCATGAAGCCCAGGCCCTCAAGGAGGTGGTAGCCGAGCAGGCGCTCGAGCTACGCCTGCTTAAAAAAAGCATGATCGGGGCTGGGGACGGCCGCGAATGAGGTATTGCGCCCCCGAGAAGCTAGAGATCATCCGGCTGGTTGAACAATCGCACCTGCCGGTGCGCCGGACGCTGGAGCAGCTCGGCATCCCCCGCCCGACATTCTATCGCTGGTACGAGCACTATCGCTCCGGCGGGCCCGAGACGTTGCACGACCGCCCCTCAAAGCCAGACCGCGTGTGGAACCGCATAGGCGATGACGTACGCGATAAAATCATCGCTCTGGCCTTGGACAAGCCTGAGCTCAGCCCGCGGGAACTGGCAGTGACGTTCACGGATACAGAAAGCTATTTCGTCTCCGAAGCATCGGTCTACCGGCTGCTCAAGGCGCACGATCTGATCACCTCGCCAGCTTTCATCGTCGTCAAAGCGGCTAATGAATTCAAAACCAAAACCACCGCGCCGAACCAGCTCTGGCAGACAGACTTCACGTATTTGAAAGTCATCGGCTGGGGGTGGATGTATCTCTCAACCATCCTGGATGATTATTCCCGTTACGTCATCGCCTGGAAGCTATGCACCACCATGCAGGCCGAGGATGTCACCGACACGCTGACCCTGGCCCTCGAAGCCTCAGGCTGTGCCTCAGCTAAAGTCGCGCAAAGGCCGCGCCTGCTGTCCGATAACGGGCCGTGTTACATCGCCGGCGATCTGGCAAAATGGCTGGGGCGACGAAATATCGAGCACATCCGTGGTGCGCCGTGTCATCCGCAAACCCAGGGCAAGATCGAGCGTTGGCACCAGACGTTGAAAAACCGAATATTGCTCGAAAACTATTACCTGCCGGGGGATCTTGAACGCCAGATCGGCGCCTTCATCGAGCATTACAACCACCGCCGCTATCATGAGAGCCTCGGCAACGTTACGCCAGCCGATGCCTATCATGGCAGGGCCCAGGACATCCTGCGTGAGCGGGAACAAATCAAGCGTCAAACCATCCAGCAAAGACGCTTGCGCCATAACCAAATAGCCGCTTAAACTTTTAACCCAACAGGTGAGCCAAAAACTCCGTTAAAGCACGCTGCCAATTGTCTCAAATCATTCGACGATGGACACATACTCTCAGCTCTAGCTGCAACCGCCTAGCCAGGCAGCAAATATTCTGCCTTTATGCGATCCAATGGCCGCTCCGGCACGTAATCTATCAGTGAAACATCGTGCGGGATCATCACATGCGGCGGCGCGGCTGGTTGTTGGGCGTTACGGGGTTATTCGTGGGTGCAGGCAGCGCCCCGGCGTTCACTGTGCCATCAAACAGGCGGCTGGCCTTTGAAATCTGGCGCAAGGGTAGTCAGATTGGTACCCATGTGCTCGATTTTGTACAAAAAGACGGTGCCCTTACCATCACCATCGCCGTGCGCATCGCTGTGTTTTTTGGGCCGATTCGGATTTTTCATTACACGATGGACGCCATTGAACAATGGGCAGACGGGCAGGTTTTTCATGTTGAGTCCATTACAAATGATGATGGCACGCACGATCACATGCGTGCCGACCGCACCTCTGCCGGGCTGAGTGTGCAAGGCACGGGTACGGCGCCGTATATTGCCCCGCCCAATGCTCTGCCCGCCACGCATTGGAACATCGCCGAGCTGAACGGTCCATGGATCAACCCGCAAAATGGCAAGCTCAGCCATCCGCGCATCACATCATTGGGCGAGGAGACCGTGGCGCTCGCTCATGGCGCTACGGCACGCGGGACGCATTACCGTGTTTCGGGCGATGCCGATCTCGACCTATGGTACGCCACGGACCAAAGCTGGCTGAGCTTGAGTTTCACCGGCCAGGATGGTTCGGCCATCCGCTATCTGCGCAGCGCCGGATGAAAATTTTCAGCGCGGCAAAATCCTATATTGCCAACCCCGACCCGCTCACCGCCGCAAGCTGCCTCATCGCGGTGGTTATCGGCGCCAATGGGCCGGTCTATCCGCTCTATCTCGGCTTCATGATCGGTTTTCCCGCCGCCGCACCCGCCTTCATCACCATGCTGGCCAGCCCTCTGTTTCTGGCTATCCCGTGGCTTGCGCGCCGGTATCCGCTGGCCGGGCGCGCCGCCCTGCCGCTCCTGGGCACACTCAACACCATCTGGTGTATCAAGTTGCTTGGGGTTGCGTCGGGGGTCGAATTATTCCTGCTGCCCTGCATCAGCCTGGCGGCGCTGTCCTTCACAGCGCGTGAACGCTTGCTCAGCTTTGCGCTTCTGGCCCTGCCCATCGGCTTTTATATCGTGCAGCCGTATCTCGTAGCCCTGGCCGCGCCACTGTTGCAGTTTTCGCCCGCCCAGCTTCAGGCGCTGGCTACGCTCAACGCCGCCAGCGTGGGTACGCTCACGGCGTTTCTGGGCCTGACCTATGCCAAGATCAGGGCGTGATCTCCTGGCCATCATAGGCCAGGAATTTGCCTGATTGTTCGGGTCGCGCGGCCTCCAGCACATCGATGATGTTTTTGGCAGCAATGACAGGAGATACGATCTGCGCCGCCGGCACGCCGCCATGGAACGGGGCGGAGAGCGGGCTTTCCACCGTGCCCGGATGCAGGGCGAGCACCACGGCCTGAGGGGCGCGCCGCGCTGTCTCAATGGCGGCGGTGCGCACCACCATGTTCAGCGCCGCCTTGGCCGCGCGATAGGCATACCAGCCACCCAGACGGTTATCGGAAATGCTGCCCACGCGTGCCGAGAGCACGGCCAGACGCGCCGGGCGGTCCCGCGGGAGCAAAGGCAAGAAATGCTTCATCACCAGCGCCGGGCCGATGCAGTTCACGGCAAACACCTGGGCCAAAACATCCGCACGCAGGTCGCGCAGGGCTTTTTCGGGCGCGATACCTGGGCCATGGAGCAGGCCGGTGGCGACAATCACTGTATCCAGCGATCCCTCTGCCCCCACACGCGCAGCCAGATCCGCCAGCGCCGCGTCGTCACGGATGTCGGCATCGGCGCGCGTCAGCCGGTAGAGCTGCGCCACACCACGCGCCGCCAGCCCATCGGCCAGCGCCGCACCAATGGCGCCGCGTGTGCCAAACACGGCAGCACGCGGTCCCAGCGTGCTCACAGCCGCGCTAGCGCCTTGGCCGCCGCCGCCGCCAGTGCGGTGGCCAGCGTGCCCCAGGCAAGGTCAGCGAGTGTCACGCGCGTGGACCAACGGACCAGCGTGGCCTGGTTGGTGAGATCGTAAGTGGCGTAAGCCACCAGGCCAAAAGCGCCGCCGCGCAGCAGCGCACCCAGCGGTTTGTCGGCGGGCAGCACGGCAAAACCGACAATACCGCCAATATAGAGTACATAGAACAGTAACGCTGGGGCGGGGCGGAAGCTCTCCGCCAGCAGACCCTGCAATTCGGGCTTATAGAGGCGGCTCGCCATGGTGCTCAGCCACACGGCGTCCAGCCCCAGAAATACCATGGCGGTGATGGCGTAAACAGCGGTGAGGTGCTTCATCCTCTTAACCTTTCAGCTCATAAAGCCCGACATCAATCGCCCCGGTGGTGAAGCCCGCCTCGCAATAAGCGAGGTAATAGGTCCAGAGCCGTTTGAATCTCGCATCGAATCCCATCTCTGCGAGGCGCGGCCAGGCGGCCAGAAACCGCGTGCGCCATTCAGCCAAGGTGCGCGCGTAGCTGGCGCCGAAATGCAGCACGCGGGCGGGGGTCAACCCGGCCCGGCGGGCTTGGAGGGCGATCTCCGCCTTGGTGGGCAACATGCCGCCGGGGAAGATGTGGCGCTGGATGAAGTCCGGCGCGCGGCGATAGGCGGCGTAGCGACCAGCGTCTATGGTGATGACCTGAAGCACCACCTTGCCGTCAGGCTTAAGCCGGGCGCGCAAGGCGTCGAAATAGGTGGGCCAATAAGCCTCGCCCACGGCCTCCATCATCTCGATGGAGACGATGCGGTCGTACACCCCGGTTTCGTCGCGGTAGTCGCGCAAGGCCAGCGTGACGTTGCCGCCCGCGATGCACCGGGCATGGCCGAGCTGGGCGGGGGAGAGGGTGAGGCCCGTGACATGCGCGCCCGCCTCACCCAGATACCGCGCCAACGCTCCCCAGCCGCAGCCAATTTCCAGCACGCTGGCTGCCGGAGGAGCATCCAGCCAGGCGGCGATCATCTCCAGCCGCCGCGCCTGGGCGGCTTCCAGCGTGTCTGCCTCGCTGGCATAAAGCGCCGAGGAATAGAGCATCGTCTCATCCAGCCAGGCGGCATAGAATTGATTGCCGAGGTCGTAATGCGCCATGATGTTGCGCCGCGCGCCGGAGCGGGTGTTGGTATTGGCCGCATGGCGGAAGCG